>QNEG01000001.1 GCA_003645115.1 bacterium
CTTCAGGTCTATCCCGACGGTGAGTGTGAAAATTGTATGTCGTCGGCTATTTATAATTATATGGACGATGGATTTCCCTCACTGAATTTCAAAATATATCTTATGCCGATTTCTGAATTCAATGTTAGTGCGGTAACCGATAGTTCGTTTCTTTTGGTGCAGTTTATCGATTCGGCAGGAGCAATTTATGAACCTGAAACACTGCAATTTTACTTCTTCGATGTGGTTATGTTCGGTGTTTCAGATTGTTATGCTTCTCACTCACTCTCCACATCTTATGATTTGACTCCCACCTCGGCAAATGCGGTTAGAGAATTTGTCCTTGCCGGTAAAGGTATTTTGTTGACTCATGATACTGCTATTAACCACACCGGATGTTATGGCGGCGGATATCATACAAATTTCCTATCCTTATCGGAAATTACCGGTTTAACCGCTGTGGACGCAAGTATCGGTTCATCCGGCGGATTATTTACATCGGTTCACCGTGTTTTCACCGGTGCTCATTCGATTTTTAATATTCCATTTGAAATTCCCGATTCATTCTCCACAATTAGCACTCACGCTTTGGGTCAAAGATTGGTAGCAGGCGACATTCTATACAGCGGCGATACCGGTGCGGATGATAGTATTTGCATCTATTGGCAAAACTATCATAATCTTGAATTAAACACATTCTCAAGTTTCTTCAGCTATGGACATACAGCAACAGTTCCAGCGGAATGGGAAGCGAAAGCGATGATAAATTCTATATACTATTCATATCACGGCGGTATCGGTTCTGGAGTATATACCAGTGAAGCAATAGAATTCAGTTCCAGTGGAATGCTTATGGTAAATTGGAGTGCGGATGTTCCCACCGGTGCGTCCATTAATATAGAAGTCGCTATCGATACTTGCCTTGGAACCGAGGAATGTTGGACTGAATGGTTCACTCCCAGTGCAGTCCCGGAAATCGCGTTCGATAAACTAAAATATCGTGTGGGGATGTCACCCAATGCCGACGATGAAAGTCCAATATTACACTGGATACAATTTGCCACCGGCGCTACATCTGCCGACACTATTTTCGCCGATGGCATACTGGATACTCGACCACCCACTGTATCGGCAGAATGCCCACCCGATACTGTCCAATATGGAGATACTATATCATTGGATTGGGAAATCGACGATTTATTCCCCAACAGCGATGAACCCTGCTCGATATTTGTAAATTATTGTGAGGGAATGGATACATTTTTATCCACAGAACCGATGGTTTGGACACCGCTTCCGGTGGTTTGCGAAAGTGCCTATGTGGCAATCTCCGCACCAGATTCATTCTGCAATTGGGGCTATGATACCTGCCGATTCACCATACTAGCGGCGGGAAGTATTCGAGTGGCATTTCCGGAAACATCTGCTCTCGCCTGCGATACAATCGATATACCAATCGATATAGTGGATATGTATCTTCCACTGGCACAAGAATTCACCATATGGTTCAGCATCAATAGTTCGGTGGCGACACCACTGGAATTTATCCCAGAAATAACACCGCCTGCCGATTCTGTAGAATTCGGTGGTGCTGGAAACTATTGGTATATCAAATTCCTCTGGGATTCCCGTGTCTATTTCGAAAACGATATATTCGGGAACTTACGATTGGCAATAAATTGTTCTTCTATAGGAGGCGATTTTACTCCACTACATTTCGATTCCATTTCTACCGATTTGATGGAAACCTATTGGGATAACGGACTTATCGCTATAGAATACAATCCAGCGCAGTGGATACAGGTGCTTCGTTTCGATGACCCCAGTGAAGAGAAGCCACGCGCTACACTGGGATTTGGAAATGCTACCGATGCCAGCGATGGTTATGACCCAGCTTATGATATTATCTATGTTCCACCGCCACCGACCGATATTGGTGTCTGGTTCGCATTGGATGACCCTGCCATTACAAGATTAAAGCGAGATGTGAAAGATATGGAACCGATTAATACCTGGACTGTGATAAATACAGAAAGTCGTGAATTATATGTCCACTGGGACCCCCGTGGTTTCGATGAAGGACTATATTTACTCAATGGATATCAGGATATGAATGCGGACACAGATTACTATTCAGAACCTTACGAGACGCTGATTATCACCTGGTCACTGCCAGACTGGGAACGAACCACTATAAATCTTTATCCAGGTTGGAATTTGGTTTCAATACCGGTTCGGAATCCCAGTGGTTCTCCAGAATCTATTTTCCCGGGAATACTTTTCGGTCCATTGGGATATAATGCTATGACCAGAGGTTATTATCTTGCCAGCAGAGTTGCTGGTGGCGCTGGATATTGGGTATTCAGCCTGGATGAAACAGAAATCCCAATTATCGGTCTCCCTATGGAAAATTATTCACGAAATGTATTCCGTGGCTGGAATTTGGTGGGTGCGACTATAATTCCCACTCCAGTGGATTCTACGGAAATTTCACCAGCTGGCTCTATTTTATCCACTTTCAAATACAATACAGGAACAAGAAGTTATGATATTGCAGATACATTTAATCCCGGATTGGGATACTGGATATTTGTAACTAATGATGGTATCCTTTGGGTGCCTATCGAATAGATAAAATAAAATGAACAAACTCGTGCTGATAACATTACTTTTTATCGGTTTGCTATTCGCTGATGGAAATATGCGACAGGAACGGATATTCTCCGGGCAAACTTTCGCCGAGGAGGACGAAGCTGGTAAACCTAAAAACACCTGGACTGCCATTGGGCTTTCTTTGCTACTTCCTGGAATGGGAGAAAGATATCTGGGAGTAAAATCATCGGGAATACCGTTCACTATCGCCGATGGAATTATCTGGTCTTCTGCGGTTTCATTCGCCGTTGCGGGATATTGGAAAGAAAGTGAGTATAAAACTTTTTCTGCAAAATATGCTGGAGTGCAGGTTGTCGGAAAAGATGATGAATTCTTCCGAACTATCGGTCTATATTCTGATAGGGATACATATAATTATATCTCTCGTTTGGTGTATCGTGAAGAGGCATTCATATATCCGGAGACAGCGGAGTGGAATTGGAATTGGCGAACAGAGGAACAACAATTAAGATATTATGATATGTGGACATCATCGGAGCGAATGTGGAGAAATTTTAAAATCGCACTAGGCGCCGCCGCAGTAAACCGAGTGGTTAGTGTAATAAATGTATTTCGATTAGCTCGTGGAGGCGCAGGATGGAATGTCTCCGCATATACATATCCAACTCCTAACAATGATATTACTGTTTCGGTATCTATCGATATCGATTTTTAAAATAACTATGGGGGAACGATGAAAAAGATATATATAATTGTTTTTTTAATTCTGGGAGCAATTTATTCGCAGGAATATGTCTCTCTCAGTAATGGTTATGTGGGAATAGTAGTGGATAAATCCACTGGCCAGTTTGCAATCGGAGATATGTCCAGTCGAGGAGTTATCGAGGGTTATCCTAATGACCCCGCATATACACACTTCTGCCTGAAATTTAACGAAAGTTTTTACTGCAACGATACCACTATCGGCGACGAACACTTTATAATCAGAGATTCTGCTCAAGTAGTTGAAAACACTATCTCTATGGTCTGGAATGTCGGCACCAACCGGGTCTGGGAAAAATTTTACACTCTCGAGGACGACAGCCTGACAGGTTTTATTTATATCGAATATGTATTCTACAACGACCATCCATCAGAAAGTGCCATAGTTGGATTTACCGAATATATGGATATTCGTATCGGCGATAATGACGACCCCACAATAGTTCTTCCCGCACAAATCCTGGAAATCGAGCGAAAATTCGTGGACTTTCAGGTGCCCGCATACTGGACATTTTTTGAGGATTATGAGGACACCAATTCATTTCTCGGACAAGGTGTCCCATTTGGCAGAGAAGAAATTTATGTCGATGCCGTGATTTTCAGCGATGTGGAGTATATCGATACCATTACCTGGGATTATATGGCATTGGCTCGCACTATCGATGACCTGGCTATATTTATGCGATGGAATACGAGAGTGGTAAATCCATACGAATTATATGTAATGGGACATTATTATGGACTGGGCTATCCCGATGCCAGTATCCAGGAGATGCTGGAAAAATTAGTCCCATCCAAATTTATATTGGGAGCACCATTCCCTAATCCTACTAATGGCGTAACTTCCATTAAAATCGAGATATTAGACTATAATCAGGATATAGATATAGAAATAATAGATATTCAGGGTCGGCTGGTGGATAAGATATATTCGGGTAGTTTAAAACCGGGGACATATTATTATCGATGGGATTTGAAAGACCACACCGGACAGGATGTCCCATCGGGAATTTACTATTTCCGTGTCCATTCTAATCCAGGAGTAAATTGCCGCCCTGTGATAATTGTAAGATAAAACATAACAAACATAGTTTACTTTTAGGGGGTTTGAATTATGCATAACAAATTTATTTTTACCCTATTATTACTATTGTCGATTTCTGGTTTCCTGTGGGCAGAATATCCTGCCGGATATTTCTATGCTATATTTCGGGGCGATACTTTCTGTCTGGAGCCGGTTATCACCGATTCAGTCACCGAGGCAGAATGGTTCGATTACACATCGGCGAGTATGCACACTGGTTTTGAAACTGAATATGAAACTCATTTCTTCTTCTTCTATAATCCGATGACTGGAAATATCGGTTTTGTAGTCCAGCATAATATAGATGAATTCGGCACCACCGATGCTACTTGTATTCTCTATCTGGATGGATTACCTTCAGGTTGTTCACTCGCTATGAGTGATGATTCAGGAGAATTCGATTTGTCCGCATACCCGCAAGGTAATTGGCACTGGTGGGATAATACCGATGGTGGCGCATTCTACATTCCCAGAGATGAATGGCAATTTACTCTGCGCACCACTTTCGGAAGCATTGACCCCATCCGCTCTATGTGGTTCATATCCGGAAATGATGGCAGTGATGAAATATACATAGATACCGTGATAATCGACCAAGAGGATACCATTTTGGTGGGACACGGTTTCCTGCAATTGTTAACATTTGTCGATACTATCGGTTTCGATAGTTTGAATGTCCACAGCGCAGATACTTTTCTTTTCCCGGTGTGCAATTCCGATGAAACTATCGATACTTTAAGAATTGGGTCGATTACAAATAATCATCCCGAGTCATATACCATAGCGGATTATCCGGAAGTGCTTGCTCCCGGTGATTGCGGTGATATTATGGTGATATTCCATCCCGCCGATACCGGAACAATCCGGGATACTATGGTTATCAATACAGAAATCCCTTGTGATTCCAGCACTAAAGTGCCTATATATGGTCGCTCTATACAACCGAGAATAGATTCGGTCTGGTTCTGGGAGGAAACCGATTGTGATGGACAGAATATTGTCGAAATATGCTATGATTTCTATGGTGATGAAGAATCATTCTTCCCTATAGATGTTCAATTTACTCTGGACACATCATCTGGAATGTGGTTCGATTTCACTGAATATACAATACAGGATTACGAAGGAGATATCGACGACTCTGTCCATCCGGGCGAACATTGTTTCCAATGGATTATGAGCGAAGATATGCCCGATGTGGAAACTGCCGATTTTACTGTCCAGGTATCTGTAGAAATTTCGGAAATACTTACTTTAGAAATTCCCAGTCTATCCACTACCACAGAATACTGGGATACTATAACTATGAGTTGGGTTCCTGCTGTGGAAGTATATTATTCTGGTTGGGGTAGCCGAATATTACCCGGTTCATCCTGGATATGGGACAGTGTATATAGTGGCGCAATTTATGACCGATGTCTCACTTTCAGGACTATAATCGAGACTCCATCCGATGCTACTATCGATTCTGCATCGATTAGTTTCTACGCGGACAACACCGCCACAGTTTATATGAATGGCGATTCTGTTGGCGCAGATACCGATGGTGCTACTTGGACAACTATATGGACTTTCGATTTAGCACCATTTATGCACGGTGGCAGTGATACTTTGACCATCGAGGCTTGCGACCTTACTGGTGTCGCAGTGGGATTGGATTTCTTGGTGAATTTAATCTATGAATCCTATGTCCCAGACCCGGTTATTACTACTGGTCCGGTGGATTCTCATCCACCACTGGTGGAAATCCCCTGCGAATGGGATTCTATATTCTACGGCGACACGGTCAGTTTCGACTGGGAAATCGACGATTATTTCCCCAATGCATCTGAACTATGCACCACTGTGGTATTTTATTGCGATGGCGCAGATACTTTTATCACCGATGAACCTGTGGAATGGACACCGCCGATGGTGGTGTGCGATAGTGCATATTTTGCTGTTTCTGCCGCTGATTCTTTCTGCAATTGGGGTTTCGATACCTGTAGATTTTCAGTTATCGCATCGGGTAGCCTGACTGTTAATTTCCCAGAAACATTGGCACTTCCCTGCGACACTATCGAAATTCCCATATATGCTACCGATATTTTCCTTCCGGTGATGCAACAATTTTCTATCTGGTTCAGAATAAATGATGATATAGCAAGTGTAGTGAATTTTACTCCCAGTATCGCACCTGTGCAAGATTCTTTCGATTTCGGCGGTAGCGAGGATAACTGGTATATCCATTTTATCTGGGATGGCAGAATAATTATGGAGAGCGATACTTTCGGATATCTGAAAATCGCACTGGATTGCGACCTTTCCGGTGGCGATATCACGCCACTTTATATCGATTCGGTAAGCACAGATATTATAGATGTCTATTATAATAATGGGTTCGTGTTAATCGAATATACTCCCGAGCAGTGGTTACATGTAATCCGGTTGGATGACCCCGATTATGAAAAGGACCAGGTCAGTCTCTCATTCGGCAATGCCAGTGGTGCCAGTGATGGCTACGATGCTTCGTATGATATAATTTATGTCACTCCTCCCCTGTCGGATATCGATGCTTGGTTCTGGTTGTCCGATTCGGGATATCCAGCATATAGAAAATTGTCCAGAGATATCCGTGATATGGAACCTGTAAATGAATGGCGACTGATAATAAACGAGGGAAGAGATTTATATGTCCACTGGGATAGGCGAACTCTGGATGAGGGAATCTATCTGTTAAATGGATATCAGGATATGCGAGCGGACACCGACTATTTTGCCGAGCCATACGAGACATTGACTATCACCTGGTCGATGCCTGAACTGGAAGTTTCCACAATCGATTTATTCCCTGGATGGAATCTGGTTTCCGTGCCGGTGCATAATCCATCCGGAGATATGACTGCTATTTTCCCCTGGATAGTGGTCGGTCCATTGGGATATAATGCGGAAACCCGCTCATATTATATTGCCGAGAGAATCCAACCCGGTGCGGGATATTGGGTATTCTCATCGGAGGAGATGGAAATCCCTATGATAGGCACTCCAGTGGAAAATTACGCATTGGAGGTGAAAACAGGCTGGAATCTGGTGGGTGCGACCATTTCTCCTGTTCTATTAGATGAAATCGCAGTATTGCCCACTGCATCTATAATTTCGCTATTCAAGTATAATGCAATATCGCATTCATACGATATAGCAGACATATTACAGCCCGGACGGGGATATTGGATATTTATCACTAATAATGGCACATTATTGGTCCCAGCAGATTGATTACAAAATTGCGGAGAAAATGGGGAAGAATTATTGTTTGGTAAAAATTCAAAGATTGCCTAAACCAGCCTGTTGGTTGAAATCAACTGCAATGAATAAAAAACATCGAACACACAACATTTTCATTGCCGTCCTGCCGCATTGGCATAGAATAGATGGAAATCCAGATGGATGATTTGCGGGGGAATGTTGTAGGTGCGACCCCGACGCATCGGGATTCCCAGATTTGCCGATTACATCTTGTGGATATAAAACCGCATTTCTTCCTTTTTTTAAAAAATAGTTGGAATATTATAAGAGATATGCTATATTTATATAATTTATGATAAAAAACTTACATTAAACTGGGGGGATAAAATGAAAAAACTATTTTTCCTATTATTGCTATTCTCGTTTATCATTACACCAGTTCCCGCTCGGGATAATAATTTCGAGACTAAATTATCCGAAAGACTATCCCAGAAAATACTTACCCTGAAACCCGAAAATAAAATCGATATATTAGTATGGCTTACCGAGCCCGATGGCTGGCGGCAAAGACGAGCAGAACTCGAGCAGATGAGGGGTGAGCGTCGAAGAGAATATGCTGTCCAATCGCTTAAGGAATTCTATTTTGCTCACTCCACATCTGTTCTGGAATTGGCTGACAGATTGCAAAAGGAGGATGAATTCGCATTCGGTAAGCATCTCTGGGGTGGGTTCTCATTTTCGGGAAAGGCAACTATTTATGGTATCTGGGCGATTGCTCAACATCCCGATGTCAAATTAATTATGCTAGATGAACCTTTTCCACGCAGATTTATGCTCCCTTATGATATTGCCGACCCATTTGAAAAAATTAAAATTAGTCTTACTAACTCCGAATACGCTACCCAGGATTTATGCAGAACCACCACTGCCAACGCCTGGCAGATTACACATACTAATGTCGATGACGCCTGGTCCACTGGATATACCGGAGAAGGAGTGGTGGTCGCAATTATGGATACCGGAATCGATTACGACCATCCGGATTTGACAAACAGGATGTGGACTAATCCAGGTGAGACCCCCGGCAATGGTATCGATGATGATAGCAATGGTTATACCGATGATTACTATGGTTATGACTTTTTCGACCACGATTCCGACCCGATGGATAATCCCTCCGATGTGCATCACGGGACAATGTGTGCTGGAATGGCAGTCGGCGATGGAGCCTCGGGATGGAACACTGGTGCAGCACCAGGTGCGCGGGTAATGGCTATTCGTGTGGGTAATGGCTCTTCATTCGCAGGCTCTTCCGATGAAATCGATGCATTCCAATATGTAGTGGAAAATGGCGCCGATGTCGCCAGTATGAGTTATGGTTCATATCCAAACAATAGCGTGAAGGATTACTATCGATATGTAATAAATGCGATATTTGGTGCTGCCGGTGTTCCACTGACAGTGGCAGCTGGAAATGGCAATGGCGCCGGTGGACATTATTCACCGCCTTATGATATTTCTACGCCTGCAGATATACCACCACCCTGGTATAATGCATCTACATCAGACCCCGCAGGACCAGTGCTGGCGGTAGGCGCTACCAACCTTTCCGATGAAATCGCAGATTTCTCATCATATGGTCCCACAGTATGGGATTTCAATAGCAGCTATACATCCGGCTGGCACGATTATCCAGCATCCAGTCCACTTATGAAACCGGATATTTCAGCGCCAGGTGACAATATAATCACCACTTCCTACGGCGGAGGATATGAATATTCCTGGGGAACTTCATTCTCCTGTCCATTCTTAGCCGGAATCACTGCTCTTTTACTGTCAAAAAACGGAGAATTGACTCCACGAGAAATTGATTCTGTTCTCGAAGTAACTGCGTTGGATATCTCTGACCCGGGACGAGATAATTACTCTGGCGCTGGTATGGTAAATGCAGATTCTGCGTTATATCTGGTTTCAGGGAAAGCATTGGCAATCGATTCGGTTAGATTCGATGATAGTGCTACTGGCGATGGTGATAAGAATCTCGACCCAGGAGAAACTGGCAATGTGATTATTTATGTGCGTAATGCCGGTTCTGCATCCGCTTCAGATGTCCAGGTTACTATGACATCTGTCTCCAATCCCGATGTATCCATAGTAGATGCCAATTCCAGTTATGGCACTATGTCGCCCGGAGAGACACGAGATAATTTCTCTGACCCTATTCAACTTTCCATATCTGCTTCTGCAAATTACACAGAATATTGTATGTGTTATCTGAATATCAGCGATGGCAGTGGATATTCTCGACCGGATTCGTTTGCATTCAGGATAGGGATATACCCATTGGAAGCTATGTGGCATGACTCACTGGCTACACTCTATATTAGTATTACCAACTGGGCAGGAATCGCCAATCCCGGTGGGATGGCATGGCCCTGGCCCTCGGATAGTGCCAATCTTCTATATGGCGCATATCCGATGACCGGTAATAGTTCTGCCTATGTCGCCGATAGCTGGGAGGATTTCTGGCCCCTCGATTCTATATGGGAATACGAACCAGGTGGTTTCGCCGATAAGGAAACATACACATCCTGTATCGATACCACAAATGACTATTACATCAAGCAATACACTTACCAATGGCGTTCTGCTCCCAATGAGGATTTCATCATCTTTTTCTACAAAGTATATAATCGAACCGCATCCACTTTATCCGGAGTTCGAACCGGTTTCTATGCCGATTTCGATATCAGCCCATACGACTCCAATTATGCGGTCTGGGATGATGCCAACCAATGGGCTTATATGTATGAATCCACTTCCGGTCCATATTGCGGAATTGTCTCACTGGATGGATATAATTTAGGCAGTGTGGTGGATAATGTCCAATATGTTTATGAGGATACCGGAATGGGCTGGACAGACGATGTGAAATGGAGTTTCCTAAATGGCACATATAGTGCTGCCACTGGCGCAACACCCAAGGATTGGTCGGTAATTTTATCTTTCGGTCCGTATAGCATACCATCGGAGGATTTTATTTCATATTGTGCCGCTATCGTGGCGGGAAATAACCTTACCGATTTCCAAAATAACGCAGACCAGGCAAGGACAATATATTCATCGTATGAATTAACAGTCGATGACCAACAGAAAATCCCGGAAGATGTATTCCTGTTCGGTGCACATCCAAATCCATTCAACTATGCCACCGAATTGCGATTTGCACTAACCGAACCCGCCAGAGTTAAGCTGGAAATATTCGATTTGCGTGGCAGAAAAATTAAAACTCTGACCGACGAGATGAAACAAAGCAAGTTATATTCTGTTAAATGGTATGGCTGTGATGAAACCGGGATTCCAGTTCCCACCGGTATATATTTTGCAAAGCTTAAGACCGAAAAGACCACTGCGATTCGCAAATTGCTACTCACAAAATAAAATAAAAAAAACGAGGCGAGTAAATTACTCGCCTTTTTTATTTGTTTTCCAACAAATAAAGTTTATCTTTAGTTAATTTAGGAAAGGGATTTCTATAATGAGAAAATATCGCAATGCACCATTGGGCATATTCGATTCTGGAGTAGGCGGATTAACAGTAGTTAAGGAAATATCGAGACATCTTCCTCAAGAGGACATAATATATCTTGGCGATACCGGTCGCTATCCCTATGGACCTCGTTCTGCCGAAATCGTCCGAAAATTCTCACTCCAGAATGCAAGATTTCTTATGGGTTTCGGAATAAAAGTGCTTATAGTAGCCTGCAATACAGCATCCAGTGTAGCACTCGATGAATTGACAGAATGGATAACAGTTCCCATTATGGATGTGATTAAACCGGGAGCCAGAGCTGCTGTTGAGGTTACCCGCAATGGCAAAATCGGAGTAATCGGCACGGTGGGAACTATTTCATCTGGAGCATATCAGGATATTATTATGCGACTTAAACCCGACAGTAAAGTTTTTACCAAATCCTGTCCGTTATTTGTTCCACTCGCCGAGGAAGGCTGGCTCGATGGCGAGATACCGGAGAAAATCTCCCGCTACTATCTGAATGAATTGCAACAAAAATCTATCGACACTCTAGTGCTGGGATGCACTCACTATCCATTGTTGAAAAATGTAATCCAAAAAGTTATGGACGAAAATGTGCAAATTATCGATTCTGCTACTGCGTTAGTCGAGGAATTAAAAAATTTTCTTGTCGGCGAAAATTTATATTCTGACTCGAACCAAGGGCAAACAAAATATTTCGTAACCGATGCACCACAACGATTTGCAGATATTGGAACTCGATTCCTGGATAGAAAATTATCACAAATTAATTTAATCCAAATTGACAATTGATTTAGCTTTACTCTTGATTTTTATCTGGTTTTATATATTATTATATTGAAAAAGTGTGTTAAATTTGAAAATATAGATGGAGGAAATTATGAATATTAAGAAGATATTCTGTATTATTTTATTGCTTGGGTTTGCGGGAACTGTATTCGGTGATGGTGGATATGCGAGTTCTGCCGGCACTGGTGAGGATTATCGCTCACCCGGTAAAGCCTGCTGGTGGACACAACGAGATGATATCGAGTATCCTGTGAGAATCGAAGTTATGGACTCGTCGGTGGGACTCCTCTCTAATTTCAGGGGTTCATTTGGAGTGGGTGGAATCGGTCCGTTATATGTTCCACTAGCCAGAAATTTCCATTGGCCTGATAGTTTAGCTGGACAGCATTTTGTCCTCAATATCGATGGAATTTATTATTCATTCGCTAATTATACCAGCGCACAATTGAATGTGTGTGGCACGCCTCAAACACTCAGGCAAATTGATGACTATTTCCAGGGAACCGATACCTCTACTGTGGATGGTCAAGTTCAGATTCGTTCTCATTGGAGAATACCGGTTTTGGATGGCTTTATCGATTTCTATCAATATATTAGACCAGTATTTATGGTATTTGGACCGGATAGTTGTGGAATGGCGAGAATTCATTTCAGAGCGATTAATAACCATTATGAATCTCACTCAGTAGGGATTAAGATGATGATGGATGTGTATATAGGAACTGGAACTACTCGTGATAGACCGAAAGTGATGATTGCGGGAAGTTATACCGAATTAAGCCAGACCTATACTGCGCCTGTCCCTGCATACTGGCAGGGTGCCGATGAAACATATTATTATCCAGGCATTACTGTTGCCAGAGGAGTCCTGCGTGGTGGTGATGCTACTCCACCAGATTATTTTATTATCGGAGACCAAATGGGACTATGGCGTCATATCTGGGTGCGAACTGATTGTGAACCCGATTCTACTTGGTGGATGGAAACATTCCCCGGATTTGCCACTGGCGATGCCGCATTTCTCATTCAGTGGAATCCATATTCCATTCCAGCTGGTGGAAATTTCAACTGGATAACCTATTACGGTTTCGGTTCGTTCTATGTTCCGCCGAGTGAAATCGAGGTTTCACTTATACTCCCAGACATTAGTTGTCATGATTGTATGTTGGATACTTTGGTGGAAGCCAGCACTATCATCGCACAACACGATGATTTAGGCGCAACTTACTATAATGATACTATTTGCCTATATCCACCATCGCCACTGGAAATCGACTCGGTCTATTGGGATACCACTATCGTAGGAGGAGAGATACTCAGTGACAATTGTGTCCTTTTCGACAGTCTTCCACCGGATGTAAATGTAAGCATTGGGTGGTGGATATATGTCCCCCCAGATCTTCATTTAACTGGACTTACCGGTGAAATAGAATACTATGCTAATTCCGGTGATGTAACTACCGCCACAGATTCTTTTGAAACTATTACTGTCCCTATGTTTTCAGGTATCGGTCCAACTATGGAATTGTTAAATGATACTCTAATGTATTTCAGTTGCACTACATTTACTGTGGATATAAGATATACCGAAGATGATTTAGGAATCGACCAGAGTTCGGTTCTTCCCAGTGTGAATGGATATTCCAGCGATGATTTCTTGATATGGGATACACCAATCGACCCGATGTTGGATACTTTCCATATATTTGTTCCCGGAACATTGTTCACTGTGGATAGTGTGGGTTCTGCATTAGTAGTAATCCCACCTATAGCAGATGCCTGTGGCTGTCTATCTCCGGATACACTTCGAACATTGATATACTGGGATGACCAACCACCAGTGCTGACCGATATGTCACCACCCGATAGTGGATATGTGAATACTCCTAATCCGGATATTAGTTTTACTATTTGCGATTCCGTATCCGGAATCCAAATAGACAGTATAGATTTTTATTATTCCTATGGTTCCGATATTATCGAGCTTACATCCAGAGATTTCGGCATAGTCCGCATTCCCAATTCTGATACTTCCTGTGTGGAAATATCTTTCACTCCCACAGACATTCCCAGCGAGACCACTGTCACTGTATGTGTGACTCGAGCATTAGATTTTATCGACCCGCCTTGTTCACCCAATGTGATGGATACCATTTGTTGGTCATTCCTGGTGGATTATACCGGTCCGAGAGTGGAATTTATCGAACCACCAGATACTGTTGCCTATGTCAGTTGTGATACTCCCGAAGTTTGCTTTGTGGTGGAAGATATGAATGGCTTACTCACCGAACCTTGTGAAAGTTTGGAAGTGTGGATTGGAAGCACTGTATATGATGCCTGTGACCCAAATATGTCCATAAGCGGAGATACAGTATGTATTCTGGATGTATATAATTCTCCATATAGTAGTGGCGCTACTGTGGATATCACCATAATGCATCTTTCTGATACCCTGGGCAATTCAGCCGACGCAGTAGGATATTCGTTCGAAATGGATACCGAAGGACCCTGGGTATCTGTCGTTGACCCACTGGAATGGTCATTTGTCAATATTCCATCGCCATCCAGTCCGGTCTGTTCTATCCTGGTTAATGATGACCTATCGGGTATTGGACTGGATTATGTTACTATAAGAATGTCTATCAATGACGGAGAGGATACAGTTCTCACCTATCCGGAAGATATGGTTTTTACCTCCGGATGGCTTAGTATATTTACCGACCTATCCGATGCCGATTATTTGGATACGGTATGTTTCACTCTGGACACTATATTCGATAATGCCCAGGTATGTCCGCCCAATATTATCGACCCGCCATTCGAATGGTGCTATGTTATAGATAATCAACCGCCCGAGGCTGAACTGGTTCAACCCGAGGAGGGAGCTGTCTGGGCTTGCGATGTCACCGAGGGATGGATTTGTATCGATTTTATCGATGTTACCGATGTGGAAAGTGGCAGTATCGTGGTCACTGTTGGAAATTCATCACCAGTATCCACAGGGTGGATATATTATTCCGATGTTAATCGCTATTGCGGACCGATACCTGTGGATGCCGAAATCACCTCCTGCGAACCTATACCTATAATAATTATGCAGGTCGCTGACACACTGGGCAATGTGGCTTCATATTCCGATACATTCTATATAGTCTCCGACCTCGAACCACCTTATGTCGGCTTAATGTATCCCGATGACACTACTTTAGCTTATGATTCAATCGCAATAGAAATAATCGATGATTGCTCGCCGATTATCCAAAGTCAAACTTGTTTCGATATATTGGTGCGAAATATGGGCACCGATGTGGTAAATCTGGAAGTATGTGGAGATAACTCCGATATAAACTGGCATCCTGGACCGTATTCATCCACAGATACTGCATTCTTCTTTGTGAATTCCATCTTAGATTCTGTGGGAATGGCACTCAGCAACGGCGACAGCATTTACATTTGCGTGACACAATCCTCGGATACTTTGGATGATAATTCCTGTGGATACAACCAATTTACCGATACCACCTGTCTCGATTTCTTCTACAGTCTGGGTGGACCATCTATTTCCATAGTGGAACCGCCCAGTGGTTCTGCGATTTCCTGCGAAAGTCTGTGTGTTACTTTCGCCACTCAGGATAGTGATGGTGTAGATTCCTCCACTGTATATTTGTCCTATCAAATCAATAGCGGACCAGTCCAGATTGCCACTATAGAATCCTCGTTTGTAACCTGGGTTCCGGGAACTCCAACATCCGCTCCAGATAATATTATTATCTGTATCCCCGATATGTTGATGGATGGCGATGAGATATTCATTTCGGTGGATTCATTAGACGATATGTTAGGTGTTCCAACCACTACCGGGCGAAGTGGCACTTATTGGATAGATTGGGAACCGCCGAATATCAGCAACTATTGGCCCTCCGATGGCGAGGAAATCGAAACCGCTCAACCATTGATTTGGGTGACTGCTAATGACCTAATCGCTGGAATCAATCAGGAAACTGCCTGTTTTACATTCAATTCTACCGTTACTTATTGCTGGGACGATTCTATAGTATATTGGTCTGGTGATGGCGATACTGTATATTTTAGTTCGGTAGAAGCAGGTGAATTTTTCTCCGGCGGAGATACTATCCAGGTATGTCTCGAACTCGCTGATAATGCCATTTTGTGCGATTCCAATTACACCGAGTATTGCTGGGAATTCTCTATCGCCGCAGGTGGACCTCTCGCCGATGCTGTAGAACCGACGGAAAGTTCCATCGTCACCTGTGATACTATCTATTCTTTGATTATAACAGCTTATGATACCAATGGAGTCGATTGGAATACATTTCATATTATTATCGATGGACCGGGCTCTTTCTATTATGATATCAGTTATCCCGACCCTGCTTTAACTTTAGCCAATGACACTTTAACAGCGGATGCTATAATCGCCGAGGAGGGAACAGTATGGGTCACCATAGAGGTTCAGGATAGTCTGGGCAATGATATTTCTGGTGGAAGTTATGAATACTGGTTCGTAATCGACCATTCTGCTCCGGTAATAGTGGAATATATTCCATTGTGCGATTCCACTGCTATCGATATTCCGGAAACTTTATGGGTTATTGCTGAAGACCCATTCGGATATCCCGACCCCGACCTGTTCTGTGTGGGGATAATAGATACCGCCGGTGATACCATTCGAATATGTGGCGATGAAACCGGTGCGATAGGCAGCAATCTCGATACTATTTTTGTTATACTCGATTCACTCGATTTGGATTTCCACGGTGGCGATACTATAGTTTGGTGGATAGAGCAACTCGCCGATTATTCCGATATGTGCACTCCGAATTTTGGGCTAACCGGTGATACTTGCACGATTCCAATTTCCGCTACCGGTCCAGCGGTAGAATTGATAGAACCGATAGATATAAACGGTGATGGATACATATATTTCGGCTGTGAATACCCATATATTTTCCAATTCACTCTGGATGACCCGGAAGGATACGATACTTCCTCCATTTGCATATACTATTTCTGTATCGATAGTGCTACTGGCGACACCATATCCCGCGAGAATGAATGTTGGCCCGACCCGGACTTATCCTTATCGGGTGATACATTACTCTGGGATGTGCTTACATTCCCCTGCCCGGAGGGAAATGAATTACACATCACTGTGGAAGTAATGGATAATTTGATGAATCCACAACGACCAAATAATTTCATAGTAATTATAGATACTTCGGCGCCGGGATTCGAAATAATATCTCCTGCGCCAGAAGAAAGTGTATTGACATTGACACCGGTTATTACACTCGGTTTTCCCGACCCTGCGGGACCGGACACCAATCTGATATGTGTAGAACTTCAATGGGGTGGCTCTACACTTGAGGTATGCAATTCCGGCGACACTATAACCTGGTCGTATGATACTCTATTCCTGCACACTCCACCGGGACTTTTCAGCACCGGCGATACTGTAACCATTTGCGTAGATAGCGTTTGGGATGCCGCCGATGCCTGCCCAAATTCTGCATTATTGGACACCTGTTATTGGGTATTTATTGCACAGGGCGGTCCGGAAGTTATTATAACATATCCAATCCCTGATTCGGTGGGATTGATTTGTGCCAATGATACATTTATATTCGTATTCTCCGACCCCAATGGATTGGATACCACCACTGTGCATTTTGCCGATGATGGCACCGAATATCCAATCGGGTCCAATCCATACTGGGCTGATGAAACCACTCTGGTTTATGTTCCATCGTCGCCATATAGCTGGTCGCCGGTGGAAATTTCCATCTGGGGACACCAGGATATGCTGGGATACGAATCCGATTCGATTGTATTCACATTGGATATGGATGTCCAACCGCCTACTGCTACCTGGGTTAGTCCCGGTTCGCCACCAGAACCGATTACTATTCCACCTGGAACACCCATAATTCAGATAGAAATTACTGATTCCCTTAATCTGGTGGATAGCACCACTATATTGCTCTGCACTCACGGACTGGATGAATATTGCTATCCTGTGGATGCAGAAGTAGGTATCGATGATACATTGACCTGGGATTGGTTCGAGGGAATGCTTACTTATTTTGCAGAATTTTCCAACGATACATTCCTGGCGGGAGATTATGATTCCGTTTGCCTGATTGTCGGCGATGACCCGAACTGTGGTGATTATTACAATCTGGATACTATTTGCTGGAGTTATAATGTGTCTGCTGCTGAGGGACCGACACCGACATTGATTATTCCGACTCCGGATAGTGCTACTATCGCCTGCACAGATTCTTTCTTTATCGCATGGAGTTGTATTACCTCGATAGGACTTCGACATTCCAATGCGGAAATATCTATGCAAATCGGTTCCGATGTTCCGGTGACTTATGATGACGCCTCGGGAAGAATTTCATATAGTGGTGATACATTATTCTTCAGTCCCGATATGTCGGAACCATTTTCCGATGGCGATACGCTAACTATACAAATCCTTCATATCGAGGATGCGCTGGGCAATCCTACCGAGGACCCAGAAACATATACTTACACTTTCTTTATCGATTGGTCGGGACCAGCACTGATAGATGCATCACCGGTAGGATTGAGTCTCGACCCATCTCCAACTATATGGTTTTATTTTGAGGATATCAGCGAAATCGACACTATGTCATCGGTGGTGACTATCACTGTAGCTGGTGAAACACCTACCACTTATCGAATCACCGATACAGAAATGTTCTGGAATATGGATACGCTATTCATCGATGGGTTGTCATTCGCAGGTGGAGATTCGGTTATTGTTTGCCTGGACTCCATAGCCGATATTCCCGACACCTGCGGACCGAACTGGACTACCGATACTTGTTTCACATTCTGGCTCCCACAGGGTGGACCTCTCGCCGAACTGGTTATTCCGATAGATAGCACTACTACTTTCTGCGAGGACCAAAACATAGTTATAGCGTTATGTGATAGTCAGGGAATATTACTGGACAGTCTGAGATTCTATATCCAGCACAGGGTTAGCGGAGTTACCGACTCATTCGATGCCGACCATATCACAAATCTGGGAATGATAGACCATATTTTAGATACATCTGGCACTACTTTCTGTGATACTATTATTGTTCCGCCATTATCATCGTTTGCCGATGGAGAAACGGTTATAGTTACTCTGGAAAGAGCTATGGATACATTATTCAATCCATCATTCCCATACCAGTGGATGTTCGTGGTAGATTTATCTCCACCCATTGCGGACAATTATGTTCCCGCAATGAATGAAACTGTTTATAACTGGAGTCAGCATATTTCCGTTCAAGTCTGGGATGTATTCAGTTGGCTGGATACTATCGCATTGGCGGTGGAAATACTGGACAATGGTTCGCTATGGTTCACATTCCGATGGGATTCCACTCAACTCTGGTATGATAATTCCGATTCTACTGTTCATATTCAAATCGATACATTATGGCAAGAATTCCACCAATATTGCATAAATATATTCGCACAAGATACCACAGACACCGTGCTATGTCCTGCTAATGATACCGTGTTCTCCTGGTGTTTCTATGTGGGCGATGATGATTCTATCGCTCCAGAAATTACTCTGGAGGATTCCTGTTTCTGGCCCGGAATGGTCACAGATTTCTACATCGCTTGCACATTGAGTGATTCATCTGGAATATACGACGATGCTACCGATACCGCAGGTCAGGGTATTTTCGTGGTATATGATACTACCAATTGTCCCGAAATGGAAACTGGCGACTTTCTGGGTATCGAACAGATGGTTTATACTCCGGTCGATTCATACTGGGGAACAGCTATTACTCCCACTGGTGCATTCCCGCAATTCCCGCCGGGGACTCATTTGTATTATATAATTTATGCTTACGATAACGATTTCGATTTCGAGAACGAATTGGATAGAGCACAGGCATATTCAGTTTGTGGGACTTGTTATTTCCACGATATCGACCCGCCTACTATCTGGGCGATAGACCCCGATAGCGGTTATTTCTATTCCTGCACCTGCGGAACCCAGGAACTGCTGATTGGAATGCACGATTATGATGGCGTGAGTATCGATGCAGGAACTCTCGCAGTAAATAGTATCTCATATCCGCTGGACACCACCATTTCACCACAAATATCATTTTCCGGCAATGTGGGAATGCCAGGAACTGTATATGTCCATTTCACTCCCCAGGAATGCTGGGAACACTATGACACTATATCTGTGGATATCTGGGGCTGGCAAGATATATATGAAAATCTGTATGAAGATTCAATTTATCATTACGACTTTGTGGTAGATTGGGAACCGCCCGAGGTATATTATGAAAATTGCGCTGGCGAGGGTGATACTAATCTGTATCTGGAGGAATTCGACACCATCGTGATTCAAATTACCGACCAACCAGCTGGTGTAGAACCAGACAGTATCCAGATAGTGATAAATGGTAAGCATATAAGTAATGGTTCATATCCCTCGAGCTATGATTATACTCATATATACACTATCGCCGATAATGGAGTGGAATACGATTCCGCATCTGGCGAACTCGAATTGATTATCCCTCGTCTGCCCTATCTTGAAATCGAGAATATGGATTCACTGTGGATAGTGGTTGGACAAGTTTGCGATATATCGCAATCCTGCGGACCGAATTGTGTCAGCGATGCTATGACCTGCCCGAGATATATAGTAGCAGAATTCGAATGTCGGACACATCCTAATCCATTCACACCTAACAATGATGGTTCTAATGATGAATTATTCATCCAGTTCCCCAAGATGGTATTCCGTGATGCCACTGTTTATATATATGATATGGCGGGAATAGAAATTAAGAAAATCACAGTCGGTGATGCTCATACTTATGTCTGGGATGGCACCGATAGTCAGGGCAATGATTGCAGACCGGGTGTATATTTGTATGTTATCAAAGTCGATGGCGAGGTTATTTGCACCGGTTCGTTTGTGCTGGCGAGATAATAATAAATTTGGTTAGCAATAAACTAAATTGAATGTGGAAAAGGAATATATACATATTTATTATTGCCATTGGAATCTGGATATGGATTTATGGCTGTTCGACACAGGATAACAATGATGAAAATGGTAGTCAGATTCCATCACCGGAATTGATAAATTTTTCTGTGAGCGAGAATTGCAGCGAATGGAATGCCACACAGATAAATGTGGATGAGTGTAATATTTCGATAGAACATTATGCTATGTTCGGTGCATCGGCAGATTCTATTGTGGTAAATTTTGAGGTATCTGCGGAAACGCTTAAGATTATTGAAAAAGGATACCAGAGTTCTTTCGATGATAGTATATGCTATTTTTGCGTTTCTGCCGATATTTTAGTATATATGACCGGAACATATTATTTGAAAATATTTCGGCAGATAAATGAAGGAGTGCAATCATTGGAATGGTCGGGCAATGTAAATATTACCAGTTGTGGAGAATAAACAGGAGGATTATTATTACTAATATATCGGGAATAAAACAAATACTCGTATTACTTCTGATTGTCCTATTCGGTTTTATATACGGTCAGGAAGTAGAATTAGATAAGGAATCCATATACGGTGCAGGTTCTGCGAAATCATCCATTCTGCTACGAACTGAAAATGATAGCGTGGGCGCAGTGGTCAGAAGTTCGGGAATATTCTCTATCGGCACTACTGGTGGAAGACCATTGCTGTTCGGTTATCCCTATACAGCTCAAACTTCTCATACTCATTTCTATGTGGATGGAGAAGTTAAGGGGAATTATCTGGATACCCTGGTCGGACACCCATTACCAGCCGAAATTATCACCGCACCGCATCTGGTGGACAGCACAATCATTTGTTCGTGGAATGTAGCGGGAGTAGAATTCACTCAAACTATACTCCCAGTGTATGTGGGCGCCGACCCGCAAATTAAAATCCAATATGATATATCCAATACCGACCATATCACTCATTCCGCAGGATTACTGCTATTTCTGGACACTATGATAGATTCGAACGATTGCGCACCGATTGCTACGCCACTGGGCTATTTCGAGACTGAACAGGAATTTATCGATGATATTCCATCGTTCTGGCAGGCATTCGAACAAAATCCATTCCAGCCCCCAGAGAGATTGGTCGGACAGGGAATATTAATCGGTTTCGAGGCTACTCCACCTGATATATTGGTATATGGAGACTTTTGGAATTATCGCACTACACGATGGGACTATACTTTCGCTGGTGGATTATATAGCGATAGTGCTGTCCTTTTGCGATGGAATCCGGTCCCATTGCCGCCGGGAACATCCAAAACTATCATCACATATTACGGTATCGGTGTGGCAGATAGAACGATAGGAGAAATCTCTATGTCGATGACATACCCGGAAGAGATATTGCCCGAAGGTTGTAATGGTTTCAATCCCGATACTTTTGTGGTCACTTTGTTAATATCTGCCGAGGATACTGTGGGTGGTGCAATAGCCACATTGAACACTCCCGATTTCCTGAGATTATTGGATGAGGAAACACTATCTATTCTACCCACTATATTGATGCCTGGAGATATGGGTTCGGCATCCTGGCAGGTAGCAGTGGAACCATCCGCTATCACACAAATCGGAACACTATTTGTGGAATTATCCTCGCCGGGATATTCTCCAACCACTATGCGACGAGAAATTAGATTATTCGCTCCCGATGGTGAACCACCTATTATTTCATTGATATCTACTATTCCATCTCCTGTGGTGCGCGATACTTTAACTGTGCGATTTGATGTTTCAGATGACAGCGAAGTCGATTTTTCATCCACCACGATTACTTTGGATGGCGAGGAAATTCCAGCAGAAATAGCAGGAACGAATATAATTATATCTCTATCGGATTTAAGCGAAGGCATCCACCAGTTGATTGTCGATAACATATCCGATATCTACGGTTGTGAAAGTGAACCCTACGAAATTTCATTGGATGTAGAATTGCCACCAGCACCGGAACTCACCATTTTATCACCCGAACCGGGAACATTTTCCAGCTGTGAAGAAGATACTATCGCCATTCATTTCAATTCCTCTGCCCCATTGTCTATGGAGTTATCGCACCTTACTATCGATGGTGAGGAGATTCCGTTTGCCATTCGAGCAGATACTATATTTACTTTTGCCACTTCGCTATCCGAGGGAACTCATTCTATCCATTTTTTAGCCACAGATGAATTCGGTCTCTCCAACGAATTAGAATGGCAATATACTATCGATAGAACTTCACCTCGACTCGAACCATTTACAGAAATATATACATTGAGTTCGCCTTATGACCCATTGCAATATTTACTCGATGATGCTATCTCAGGAGTGGATGAATCATCCATAACAATCCGGTGTGCTCTCGATGAGGATACATTTACATTCATTCCCGATTCACCGGGAATAACTTTCTCCTCTGGCAATCTAACTATAATTCCTGGTGAAACCGAACTGGAATTTACCGGATGCTCACATTTCTCACTATGGATAATTGTAGGAGATAATATCCAGAGTTGCGGACCGAACATATTGGACACACTGGCGTATTCTATGTCCATTCCGTGCACTCCGCCGGATATTATATTGCTCGAACCGGAGGGTGTTTCCGCCTGCGATACAGTGAAAGTGATTATGCTGATGCAAGACGATGAAGAAATAATCGCAGATTCTGCCTGGGTAGAATTCGAAGGACATCGTTATGACTTGAGTTCACATAATTTAATTCTTTCCAGCGACACTTTGATATTCAAATTGCCATCGACTCACATTCCCGATGGAGATGTATCTATTAGAATAGGCGGTATCGAGGATAGCTGGGGAAATGAAATCAGCGCTGGCACCAGTATTTCCGTGACTATCGATCGGACAGCGCCAGAAATATTGGGAATTTATCCCGAAATTGAGCTAACCGGGACGGAAACAGTGCGATTCCGATGTTTCGATGAGGTCAGTGGAATATCCGCAGAACAAAGTTATATCGTGTGCAATGATGACACTATGTCCATCGGTTATGGAATGGGTTTCGATGGCGAAAATCTATTCGTTCCCTCTGCATTCTGGCTTTCCGCACTGGTTAGTGATACACTCGGTGTATGCGCTCATATTTTTGACAATGTCTCTGACTGTGAACCCAATTATACCGATACCTGTGTGGAATTTATAGTCGAACAAAGTGGTCCAGCATCGGTTATTATTGCTCCACCGACCGATGTTTATTTGGGATGTGATACACATCGAGTGAAATTGCTCTGGTTCGACCCCGATGGAGTGGATAGAGCAAGTTCATCGATTAGTATAAATGGAGTTTCCAATTCTGCCAGCAGTCCGATGTTCCACTGGACTGCGGATACGGTCGATTTCGATATCGCCACTATCGATGAAGATATAATCGAAATTATACTAACCGGATACGATGAATTGGGATTCTCATCGGTGGATACTTTTATTCTTCGCATAGATAAAAATCCACCGGAAATTTTATCTATAAATCCATTACCCGATGACGAATTATATCAGATAACGAATAGCTGGAAAATAGTGCTCGAGGACAATCTTTCTGGAATAGATTGGCGAAGTCTATCTTTTCTGGTGAATGGAAACTTGTTCACTATCGCCGACGAGGCTCTTAATGTTCGAGCAGATACACTGATTTTTAATCCCGGAATGGCAGGAATCACTTATTATAACGATACTATTCGATGTGCGATTTATACCTCCGATAAATCATTTCATTGTGCAAACACGCTGGATACAATGTGGACATATACCTTGTTTACTCCCGATTTCTGGTGGGAATTAATAAAGCCTCAGGGAGTATCCGCCTGTGAAACAGTGGAGGTTCAAGTGGTATTTCATACAAATTTCGATATAGATTTTGATTCGCTTTTCACCGCTATCAGCAACAATTCATTCAATCATTCTCATCGAGGAGATACATTGAATATCGATATTCCCGCCAGTTTCCTGATTTCTGGGGTAAATACACTAACCGTATGGAATATCACCGATGAGGAGCACATAGTTTCACTGCCGGAAAGTATATTTGTCCCCATTTTGTATGATGGATTGCCACCGAGGATATTACCGATATATCCTGCGCCGGGACAGCAAATCAGCTCCGAGAGTTCAGTAATCGCTCTGGTGGAGGACAATTACACTGGAGTGGATAGGTCTGGTGTAATAATCGAGTTCGATGGTGCGTCATACTTTCCTGACTCTATAAACTGGCAGGGCGATACATTGATTTTTCCGTTGCCCGAACAATTATTGGGAGATGTGCAAATATGTATCACCGCATCGGATATGCCGGATAATTGCGAACCGAGGAATACTCGTATTTGCTGGGAATTCACTATCCCAGGTGCCGGTCCAGATATTTCTATTATTCGACCTTATAACTACCAATATACACATAATCCCAGGCAGGATATATTATTCCAAGTGAATTCAGAAAACCAAATCGACTGGAATACATTGACTATTACAATCGACCAAATCATATATACTCATAATTTAGATTATATAACTATTTCAGGGGATACAGTTCGTTTCGCACCGAGTCAAAATTGGTCCGATGGAGATACAGTTCGATTTTCCATCGCTATCAGTGATGATATCGGGCTTTCCTCAGCAATTAGTTCGCAATTTATATGCGATTATTCTGCTCCAGTCTGTTCCGAACCATATCCACAGGGAATCGTTCAAAATATCCCCGACAATATTTCTGTCCGAATCACCGATGAAGGTGTTGGTGTTGACCCATTTTCTATCGTATTTCAGATTGAGGATTTATTCATTCCTTACGATAATTATTCATTAACATATGACCACCAAATTGCCACTTTGGATTTAAATTCGGCTGGAATTCATCTATCCCCACAAGTCGGGATGGACACAGTAAATGTATGCGTGCTGGCAACAGATTTGAATACTAATCTGGGAATTCCAAATGTGATGGAAAATTATTGTTTCTGGTTCCTGCCTGTTAAGGGCGGATGTTCGGTAAATCCGAAAACTTTCACTCCTAATAACGATGGTTTCAATGATATAGTGACATTTGAGGTATATTCTGACTATGAGATTTTAGTTAAATTATTTACTTTGGAAGGTGCATTGGTGAATAAATTATATGGAAACTACACCATTACCTGGGATGGAACAGATAACAACGGTAAACCAGCACCACCGGGTCCATATATTTATACTGTGGAATCACGGGGGAAAAATTTATGCAAAGGCACTATTATTATTGCCAGATAGAAAAATATTTTTATTAAATAGAGAGGAGCAAGTATGAAAAGAGCAATATTTATTATATCACTATTAAGCATTGTATTACTTGCACAGGATGGAATACAATTGGAGAGTGTTAGAGGTGCCGGGATGGGTGAAGCATCGGTAGCACTCGCCGGCGATGCATACACTTCGGCTAATAATCCCGCTGGATTGTTCCAATCCAAGAGAATGCAATTGTGCACATCATATTCAAAATTTTTCGCTGGACTCGATGTCGGTTCTATCGCCGAGGGCAATTTTTTCTTTAATCCACTGCCCGGAAAGTATTTTGCATTCTCGTTGGCAGGTTCATATTTCTTTCAGGATATATTCTCACAAATGCACCTGGATTTATCGGTGGGAAGAAAATTGCTCCGATTTAAGGAGGGAAATGGTTTCCTCGCTATCGCACTAACTGGAAATATTTATCGTATCGGATATAATATAGATAATGCAGTATATGACACACTTCTGGGCGATGACCCCAATGACCCTCTTTGGAACAATGGCACCGACAAAATCGCTTTCGGCGGTGGAGTCAGCGCATTCGCCAGAGTGAAAGATGCTACATTCGGACTGAAATTTCTCAACCTCAATGAACCCAATATCGCCATATCTGATGACCCCGCTGGCGCATTACCTCGTAAAATGCGCGCTGGATTCTCCTATGAATACAGGGATTTTATACTGGGCGCACTGGATATCGAAATGCCACTTCGCTCACCCACTATTCAGGACCCGATGAAACTCGGTTTCGGCGTGGAGGGAAAACTGCTGGAAAATAAAATCTTACTTCGAACTGGATACAATATGGACATCGGCGAAGGTGGAAAAGGTTCATTCCATCTCGGCTGTGGATTTCGAAGTCTTACCAGTCATAACATCGGCTTCGATTACGCACTTATATTACCCAGTGGCGAGATTTCCGGACACCCTCACCATAAATTCGCATTGATTTATGGATTTCCTATACCACCACCGAAAGAAGTCGATTTAATGGTATTTGCCGATAGTTTATCCACACAACCGAAAATCCTATGTCCGGACTCTGTTGGGACTATCCGAGCCGTAATCGCTAATTTGGGCAAGGACGATGCAAAAAAATTCTATACGCGTATCTTCTATATCGATGCGGACAGCAATTACGGCTTAATCGAAAAAAGAAAAATATCGAGTTTGCCCAGCGACGAAACGATGAATTTGGATATCGATTGGATTCCCCCCGAAAAAGGATATTACGATATCTATGTCTCTGTGGATGATGTCTCTGACGATGGATTGACTCGTGAAGGTGTTTTACCTGATATAAACACAACCAATAATATCGCCAGTTTCAATGTGCCTGTATTTGCTCCGCCTTCTATAGAAAAACCACCTCAATTACTCAAGAGTATGTTGAAATTGTCTGAGATAAATTATATTCGTGAGGAAGTTCCTATGGTGCCTTTTGTGTTTTTCGATAAGGCAGATACAATGATTTCGGACAGGTTCTTTGCACCGATGCAAGAGGTCAGCAAGAGATTACAAAAAAATCCCAATGCCGCATTGGTCCTTCGTGGTTATGTTGACAACCCCAGCGAAGAAGGTGAATTTTCTGATTTAGAATGGCTTGCCAATGCGCGCGCTCGCTCGCTAAAAAGATATTTAATCGAACTGGGAATTCCCGAAAGACAAATAATAATCGAGGATGCATCGGAATATGATTACACTCAACCTCGAGCCGGAAAGAAAAATCGTCGTCGAACCAGTCAATACGAGGAAATGATTGCCGAGGAAAATCGTCGAGTAGAAATCAGAACACAAATAATAGATTTCCCCGACTCTATATTGATATGCTGTGTAAATTATCGAATCGGGGAAACAGAGATTCCACCGGAAGGAAAAATAGAAATAGAAAATTCGATGAGACTGACTAAAAATTTGCTGGAACAAAATCCAGATGTAATAATATTATTTCACGGAATGAGCACACCCACCGATGGCGCAAAATGGGAGCGTGCATTCGCTCGCGCTGTCAATGTCAGAAATTATGCGGGACAATTAGTATCGCAGCGCACCGCTAACAGAATGATGGTGTATGCATCGGCACCGGATACTGCCGATATGGTAGCAATAGTGATGAGCGGAGATGCGACAATTTTCCGACCTCGTGGTTCTGCTCGCGCCGCTCAAGGATTCCAGGTAGCGGCACGAGAAAAAAATGAAATTCAACTGGAGGGTTTAAAGGTGGATGCGGGAGTAGATTCATACTATATCGCTATAGTAGATGATATTATGAACGAATTCAAGTTGCTTGCTGCCGGACACGGTTTCCCACCATCTGATATTCCCTGGGATTGGCATGGAAACGATGGTGAACCACCAGAACCGAACAAAAATTACTTTGCATATCTATATGTGAAAGATAATGTCGGTCAGATATTGGAAATAAAATCAGAACCTGTAAAAATGAAAATTACTCGTCAGGAGAAACGAGAGGAACTCATCCTGGTTAATTTCACATTCGGTGGAGCATTTCCGCAATCTCCTTATTTGGAGGGCAGAATGGAACGAATCGCATCGGATTTTATCCAGAAAGCCGTTCAGCGAAAGACTATATTTAAAGTAGTAGTGGGTGGACATACAGATATTATCGGCAGTCCGGAAGCGAACCAACGATTGAGTTTGCAGCGAGCAAAACGCGAGGAACGAAATCTTCGCGAATTGTTGATTACGATGTTAAAGCTCAGGGGCGATGCCGAATTGAATATGTGGCTTGCAGACCATAATGTCTCTATCGATGTTAAAGGTTTTGGATATTCCAAACCGTATAAAGTTCGAGTCTGGGAAAGAGGTTATTTTAAAGACATATTAATCGGAGATAATGATTATCCCGAGGGACGATTTGTAAATCGTAGAGTCGCTCTCGAATACGAAATAATAAAACACTATGAACGATGAAAATAATCCTATATTACATCGTTGTTTTTATATTCTTAACCAGTGTTTTCGCTGGCAATGGGAATTTGATGTATTTTCCCAATGAACCAGTTATATATGGAAATTTCCGATATTATATGTCCGCTTCTTTCTCCAAGCCATTTTTGGGAATTGGTGATGAATTACACCTTGCCAGGGTGAAAATGTTCACTGGAAATATGAAATTCGGCTCAATTGGATTGGCTGTCGAGCACTCCGGA
>QNEG01000002.1 GCA_003645115.1 bacterium
CGGTGGTTCTAATTTTGTCGGTGTTCTGGGGTTGCCAGCAGGGAACCAGTCCTACACCGCCATTTTTTAATGTATGGAATATCGATTCCATATATGCTACCACTGTAGATAGTGATCCGAATGCGGTTATCGCTGGACAATCTAATACGGTGTGCGCTTATATCACGGGGGAGGACGAAAAGGGAAATACCATTCTACTGCCAACCACAGAATTAGTATATTATACTATCGTTGCGGATACTATCAGCGAGACATTCGATGTGGCAAAAGATACTATATGGAAACCAGAATACGGTGGTGTTTATCCTCAACAAGCCGGGTATGCCTGTATGGATTTTCAACTTCCCGATAATTCAGTCGGATTGAGTGTCCTGGTCACTGTGGTGGGATATGATGAATATTCTCGCTCACGCACATTTACTGTAATTACTGGAATGGAATATAATGTCCTAACTATGGAATTGGATTCCAATCAGGTCACCGTAGGCGGCGGTAGAATCGATGTCACAGTGTGGGTTCGCGATGTGTTTGGGCAACCAGTCCAAAACGAACTGGTGTGTTTCTCATCATCCGATTCCAGCATTGGAGTGATGGAAGATTCCTGTTTGTTCAGCAATAGCTCGGGAATGTGCGTTACATCGTTTATTATTGGGACAAAAGCAGGTATCGACACTATTTGCGCTACCGACCGCTCGGATATTTCAGTATGCGCAGAAATTATCGTTTCTCCGCAAACAGCGAATACTGAAAGTTTATACGCCGATTCTTATCATATCTATCGATGTGGTTCTGGATTGACCGACCAAACAGATGTTTTCGCAAGAATATATGATAGATATTGGAACAAAGTCAAAAATGGGACTCCGGTGGTATTTTCCATAGATTCGTTTACATATATGGATTCCTGCACTTATAATCCCGATGATGATAGCTGTTATCTCTGTCCCACTCTGGAACCGCCATTATCATCATCCGACTGGATGAATTCAGACACGGTCTATACCAATGATGGCGAGGCGACAGTAAAACTGAAAGCGGGAAATTTACCTGGAGTAGTTCGAATTAAATGCAAGGTTCTCGATGGCTCGGGAACAACTGCCTGGTCATCCTTGATAAATATATCCTCCGGACAACCACATTATATCTCACTTTCTGCTCGAACACCGGGTTCATCTACCTGGGAGGCTGGCGACCCAGCTTTAGGTAATTATTCCTCACCAATAGATTACGCAATGTGGGGTAGTTGCACTCAAGATAGTATGCCGCTGGAAATTATGGCAGTGGTATCGGATGAATTCAATAATCCAATTCCCAATACATCGGTGTGGTTCACTGCTACATCGGGAGTAGTCGGTCCTTGGCCCGGTAGTCCATCTATCGCAGTAAATACCGATTCTATGGGTATCGGCACCAGCTATTGGTTCTCCTCGGATAGAAGAGAACTGGACTCCTGTGTGGCAAAAATAAGAGCATATTCCTCCGATGAATCGGTGGCGGATAGCTTGTATTTTTATCTTCGCTATCTGGATGGTTCATTATGCTGTGACCCCTGCGAATTGGTAGAAATTATTTCCGCATACGCCGAGCCGGAAACTGTGGAAGGCAATGGCGCCGATTCTGTCGAGGTCATAGCCAGAATCAACTATGGCGAACTCCCGCTTACCAATTATCCGGTTAGTTTTCGCACAAGACACGGTTGGCTTTCCGCTGACAGAGATACCACCAATCAAAATGGTATCGCATCGGTCTATTATTCCGCAATAAATCCGTCATCCAATGTCCTCGCCGATACAGTCACCATAATTACCGGGGATGATTGTGATACTTCCTATGTGATTGTATATATTGCTCCTGCCGCAGTGGCATTAAATGTTCAGTTGGTCGCCGACGATTATAATCCAAATATTGGCGGGCAGGAGGTCGAACTTTCCGGTCTGGTGATGGATTCCGGCGGCGACCCGATATCTATACCACTTCCAGTAGAATGGTATATTACCACCGACACCGGTTCTGCTCCACCAGAGGTGGGCGAATTAATTTCTTATTCCAGTCAATCTGGCACCGATGGCACTTTCTCGGCGGTATTTCAAACTGGAAACCAATCCGGAGTGATAACTATTACTGCAGTGGTGGCATCAGCAGGAAGTGCATCGGTGAACCTTAATATACTTCCAGCGAATGTAAATCTTGTTGCCGATAATTATTCTCCCGATGTGGGCGGAGAAATAGTTCATCTAAATGGTTCCATAACTAATACATTGGGCGAACCAGTAACTACTCCAACCGCTATTGTCTGGTCATTGATGTTGCCGGATAGTTCTCCTGCGCCATCAGGATATGGAAATCTGGATAGTCTTTCTTATATGTCGGATACTCTGGGAACATTCACTGGAGTGTATATTTCAGGAACGGTGTCCGGAGAAGTCTTAGTGATAGCGCAAGTTTCTGGTGTCGGTTCGGATACGGTTAGTTTGAATGTCCAGAGTGGTCCACCAGCTTCCATTATGATGGACATTTCCCCGGATGTAGATACAGTAAATAGCCTGACACCCGATACGATAACTGGTTGTGTGGTCGATGCTTACGGAAATTCGGTTAATTATACAGGTGTGGTAAATTTATGGCTGGCTTATGATGCTGCCGGCGATTCGGTTTGCTATCCCTGTCCGTATGGAGTGATTTCTCCCACTGGAGTAATTGCTGATAGTAATGGCTGTTTCACCGCATTATTCTCTCCAGGAATTCGCTCGGGATTGATATGGATTCACGCACTGGCGGATACTGCTCACGGCGTGACTTCTATTACACTTCTACCACAATTAGCACGGACAGAAAGTATTGCGGTCAGTAATAATCACATCCGAACTTGTGGGAATGCTCCCTACCAGACTCAAATTAGCGCTTTTGTATTCGACCAATTCGGCAATCCGGTTGCAGATTTGACACCGATTATGTTCGCAATCGATACATTTTCTTATATGGAAGCATGCACTGTATGGGGCGATAGTTGTTTGGCTCCCTGCCCTAAATTGATACCACCACATCCAGCTTTAGGTCCCATCAATTCGGATACAGTCTATACTAATGATGGGATAGCGCGAGCTACATTGAAAGCTGGGTCATATCCTGGAGTAGTTCGAGTGGCATCGTATGTGCTCGATGGTTCCGGTGAGGTCGCATATTCTCAGATGATAAATATCTCATCCGGTAATGTAGATGAAATTTCTATCTCTGCTCGAACTCGTTCAGCAATAGATAGTTCCAGCGGACAACCCTGTATCGAGGTTCCGCCATATACCTGCGAATACTGTAACTGGACTTATGATTGGTGGTCTGGCGACCCCGAACTTAATGGTTATGCTCCACAATTGAATATGGATGGTGGTTGGGTTCGTGATGGTGATACCTGTAATGCACTGTGGATTCAAATAAAAATTTCGGTGTCCGATTCTTTTGGCAATCCAATTCCAGAGGCTACCATTCATCTTGTCAGCGATGAGGGTGTTATCGGTGGATACCCACACGGTCCGACCGATTCTGTGGCGTTGACCGATTCCAATGGAATTGCATATACATTCTGGTATGCATCAGACCCCAGAAACGATGGTCGAGTATGGGTTAAGGCATATTCTTCCGATAGAACGGTCGGCGATAGTTTATGGTTCTACCTGCTGGATACTCTGGGAATCCCACCGTATGATACAGTGAATCAGGAACTTATCTATGTGGTCCCGGACACCGTATTCGGTGATGGCTTATCCACGGTGGATATTCGCTGTCGGATTACAAGAGATGGAAATCCACTGCCAAATTATCCCGTCTATTTCCATGCGGATTCTGGGATGATACTTTCTCCGGTGTTTACAAATGATATCGGTTATGCACAGACCACTTATTACTCCGCATTGAATCACAATCCTGGTGTAATCACCGAGGATAGGATTATGATGATTGCGGGAGTAGATACTCAATATTTTAACATTTATCTTCTGCCAGTGGACCCAATATTGCCTTATGTAGCTTATATGTTGCTCGATCTCGAACCGGATAATATTTCGGTTGGAGATACAGCGATAGTATCCGGTATGATACTGGACGGAGTAGGAAATCCAGTGCGATTGCCAGTCCCGGTCAGATTCAGACTTCGGCAGGATGGCGCTCCCGCACCATTGAATATGGGAGTAATTTCTCCATCATATACTTATACCGGTTCCACCGAGGAAACCTACGGTAGATTCAGCACTATTTTCCGGACCGGAACTCAAGCCGGAAATCTATGGATTGTAATCACTGCAAATCAGGGAGCAGACACAGTGATAGATTCAGTTATGCTGAATATCACCGGGGCATCGCCACAAACTATTACCGTGTCTCCCGAGAGTCCATATTTGGAGGCGGATGGAAGAAGCAATATGCAGATTACAGCCACCGTATATGATATGTATGGCAATCCTGTGGAGGGAGTTAGTGTAGATTTTAGTGTTACTCTGGGACAGATAAATCCAACTACTGTGCTGACCAATTCCGATGGTGAGGCTACTACAATTCTCACCAGTGGAAGTGCCACTGGAGTGTGTGTGATTACTGCTACTTGTGAGGGACGCTCTGGCACTGCCGAGGTGGAATTCGTATCCGCAACTGTTCATTTTATACTATTGAATGCTGAACCATCACGGCTGACCGCCGATGGTCTCAGCACATCTGAAATTACCGCCGATGTCCGCGATCAATATGGACAACCCATATCCGATGGCACTATCGTTTCTTTCCGCTGTCTGGATACCACTCGAACACCGGTGGGCAGGATAGATACAATCGGAGTTACCGCTGGCGGATTGGCTACCGCTACATTGGTAGCACCCACTACTGCTACCAAAGCCTGGGTATATGCATCGGCGATGGGACATATAGAGAGTGTATATGTGGAATTTTCCGCTGGAGAAATTTATACGGTAGAAATTTCTGCAGACCCGGATACTATCCCCGCTGATGGAATGTCACAGACCAATCTCTCGGTATCCGCATACGATGAATTCGGAAATCCAGTGGGCAGTGGAAATAGAGTAGATTATTCCACCACGCTGGGGACATTGTTATTCGGGCACTCGTTCACCAATAGCAGTGGAATTACTCAAAATGTTTTGACCAGTGCTCGAGAAACCGGCTCCGCGCAAGTCTCCGCATCATCCGGTGAGGCTGAAGATATCACTCTAATATATTTCTCGCCAATATTGGCACATTCGATATTTGTGATGGCAGATACTACAGTATTGCCCGCCGATGGCACATCATCGACTACCATTCGAGCGTTGGTATTCGATTCACTGGGCGGTGCAGTCCCCGATGGCACACCGATAAGATTTTCCGCCGACCTGGGAGTCCTGTTGCCTGCTTATGCATATACCGACAGCGGGGAGGCAACCGTCACTCTGCGAGCACCCACTGTTCCAGGAATAGCTACTATTATCGCCGATGCCGGTGGTGGAATTGTGGGAACTACTTATGTCCAATTTTCTGCTGGCGAACCATCATCCATTATTATGAATGCAAATCCCGATGTGTTGCCCGCCGATGGCGATACTACCGCTATCATCACCGGAACAGTTTACGATATCAACGGAAACCAAGTGGGTCAGGGCTTCGAAGTCCAATTCACCACTACACTGGGCGAGGTAGATTCTATCACATATACCGATTCCACGGGAAGTTTTTCTGTGACCTATTATGCTGGTATAACTCCCGGAACAGCTATAATCGGTGCAAATTGTCAATCTGCTCACGGACAGACATATATAAGTTTGATACCTACTGATGTGGGCAATATATATGTGTCGGTAGATCCAAATGAACTTATCGCCGATAGCCGAAGTGTATCATCGATTACCGGACGAGTGACCAATTCTCTGGGCAATCCTATAACCGATGGAACACCAGTCAGGTTGGAATTACATTGTTCGGACACGCTCGGTTGCGATAGATATGGAGAAATTATGCCTATCACTGTGCCCACCGATAGTGGAGATTTCTCCGCTACATTTATCGCAGGGACTAAAATCGGCAGAGTCTGGGTGATAGCATCGGTGGGAACAGTTATGGATTCCACATTCATCGAACTAAAGCCAGGAGAACCCGATTCTATTCAAGTAATATCTAATCCAGGTTCGATACCAGCGGATAGTTTTAGTTATTCCACCATAAACGCGCAATTATTCGATGTATATGGAAATGCACTGGGCAGCGGTGTGGATGTAGATTTCACCACTACCAGCGGATATATCGCACCGGAACATACTACCACCAATTCCTCGGGAACTGCAGTATCCATACTGACCAGCAGTAGAACACCCGGTGTGGCAAGAGTTCGAGCGATTTCCGGGACTGCAATGGGCGAGGATACCGTGATATTCACCGAGTCCGGAACCGGATTGATAATAGTGACCATAGAACCGAGTCAAATTATCGCCGATGGCAGTTCCAGCGCGATAGTTACCGCACAAATTACCGATACTCTGGGCAATCCAATTTCCGATGGTATCCCGGTTATGTTCGCACAAATAGTGGATACCGCCGCTGGCGAGGATACTTTGGGCGTATTGATTCCATCTATCGCCTACACATCTGATGGGCAAGCGACGGTGCAATTCCGAGCCAGAACGCAAAAAGGTATCGCCACAGTTCGTGCCTGTATCGATAGTGTTCACTGCAGTGAGGGAACTGTGGAACTTATAGCAGGAACCGCAGACTCCATACAGCTTTCTGCATTAGATTCTGTCCTGCCTGCCGATGGAGTCAGTTTCACAGAAATCACTGCCGAGGTGTATGACAGATATGGAAATTCTGTGGAAGGTGGGAGAAGTGTTAATTTCACTACCACATCCGGTCAGGTAACTCCAGGAACTGCTCCTACTAATTCATCTGGTAGAGCGAAAACCATTCTTACATCCGATGATACACCTGGTATCGCTTGGGTCACTGCTCAATGTGATGATGGTTATGCCACCATACCAATCGAATTCGGGTTGGCAGAGCCAGTATTTCTGGCGGTATCCGCTAATCCAAGAAGAATTAGCGCCGATGGAGTATCCACCAGCACCATTCGAGCAAGATTGATAAATGCAGTGGGAGAACCTGTAGTGGAAGGCACTATGATTATATTCCACGCATTCGATTCTCTGGGAAATCCTTTCGGCGATATAGATACACTCGCTACTACAACCGATGGAGTTGCCGAGGTGACTTTGACTGCGCCCACACAGATAGGTGTCGCTTATATTTCCGCTGCATATTTTGGCGATACGGATACATTGGTTGACACTACCACGGTGACATATACTCCCGGTCCGCCAGCAGGAATCGAAATCGATGTCTCCCCAGAGACTTTATATGCCAATGACACAGTTACTGCCGAGGTCAGAATTGTGGTGGTCGATTTATATGGAAATCCAGTAGAACCCGGACAAAGTGTATCCATATCCACGGATAATGGCACAGTATTTCCCACTACTGCATACACTGGCGACACAATAGTTTGCACATATTATCCTGGTTCTGTGGCTGGAAGAGCCACTATAAATGTTAGTTGCGGGTCTATTGTGAATAGTGCGGTAATTCAATTGTTGACGCCTACTATCGCATATCTGGTGGTATTTGCGGATTCATCATCCCTGGTCGCCGATGGTTCCAGCACCAGTGAAATTCATATTATTGCTCAAGATGCTATGGGACATAGTGTCGCAGATAATACCCCAGTATATTTAACCACTACCGCAGGATTAGTATTCCCGGGAATTGCCTATACAGAAGGTGGGGAGGCTATAGCAAATCTTCGAAGTAGCACCACAGCGCCGGAAACTGCGATGGTTTTGGTTGTTGCTGGGACACAAGCAGAAACTGTATATGTCCCCTTCCGTCCAGGACCACCAGCGATAATACAAATTATCCCAAATGATAGCGCATTATTCGCCGATGGCGAGGATACCACCAGTATTCGAGCATATATTACCGATATACATAACAATTGGGTATCTCAGGGAATTAGTGTGCGTTTCAATACATCTCTGGGCACTATCGATTCATTGACCTTGACTACTGCGCGAGGTGATACCACTGGTATGCATCGGCAAGATTTCGTGCGGGAATCATTCCAGGAACTGCACTTATTACTGTTACTGCCGACGAGGCGCTATCACAGACTTTGATTAACTTAATCCCTACAGATGTGGGGAATATATATATCAGTGTAGAACCGAACGAACTTACCGCCGATGCTCGAAGTGAGGCTGTAATTTCCGGACGAGTGACTAATACTCTGGGCAATCCAATTACCGATGGCACACCAGTTAGATTGGAGGTCCATTGCACCGATACACTCGGCTGCGAAAGCTATGGTGAGGTTGTCCCGGTTACTGTCCATACCGATAGCGGTTATTTCTCAGCTTCATTCACCGCAGGAACCAAAGTGGGCAGAATATGGGTAATTGCCAGTGTGGATACAGTTATGGATTCTGCATTCGTCGATTTAATGCCCGGCGAACCGGATTCTATCGGAATAGTTATTTCACCAAATTTGCTTCCAGCAGATAGTTTCAGCACAGCGACTGTAACAGCATCATTGTATGATAGGTTCGGCAATCCAGTGGGCAGTGGAGTTAATGTCAATTTCAGCACTACACTGGGCAGTATCGACCCGGATAATACTACCACCAATTCAGCGGGGCGAGCCACTACTCATCTTCGAAGTGGTAGGACATCGGGAATCGCTTTGGTTCGTGCGATGTCCGGTTCGGCGACCGGTGAGGATACCTGTGTGTTCAGTCAAACCGGTGCAGAACTGGTAGTGGTAACAATCGAACCGCCACAAATTATCGCAGATGGAGTGAATTCTGCTACGGTTACTGCGCAAGTGTCCGATTCTCTGGGAAATCCAGTGTCCGATGGAATGCCGGTTATGTTCGTGCAAATAGTGGATACTTCCGCTGATACTCTCGGACTGCTGGTCCCATCCATAGGATTTACCGATAGCGGAATTGCCGAAATCAACTTCCGCGCCGGAACTCAAACCGGAAGAGCCACCATTCAAGCCTGCGTGGATACTGCTCATTGCGGAACCGGATATATCGACCTAATCGCTGGAACCGCCGACTCTATCAATCTAACACTTGGAGATACTGCGCTTCCCGCAGATGGTGTCAGTATGACCAATGCCAATGCCAGTGTGTATGATAGATATGGAAATTCTGTGGGCAGCGGAAGAACAGTGAGTTTCGATATTACACTGGGTGATATATATCCCGGTTCTGCACCTACTAATTCATCGGGTAATGCTGGAGCGATGATTACATCTTCGCCAAATCCCGGACTGGCTTGGATTACCGCACAATGTGAGGATGCATACACTACTGCCACCATCAATTTCGGAATGACTCCACCGGTGTTTATTTCATTGCGAGCTAATCCACGAAGGATTGTCGCCGATGGTATATCTACCAGCACAATCACTGCTCATCTGATTAACTCGGTGGGAGACCCTGTTCCCGATGGGACTATGATTATTTTCCATTCTGTGGACACTGCTGGCGCACCCTATGGAGATATCGATACTATTGCCACCACTATAAATGGCGATGCTACTGTGGAATTGATTGCCGACACCAGTATAGGGGTGGCTTATGTTTCTGCCACTTGGTATGGAACCAGCGACACTCTAACCGATACTACCACAGTTACATTTACTCCCGGACCGGTGGCTGCGGTTCAGGTAACTGCTGATATGGAAACACTATACGCAAACGATACCCTGACAGCTCGAGTTACAGTAGTGGTTACCGATGCTTTCGATAACCTTGTAGAACCCGGTCAGGCGGTTGCTATCTCGGTGGATAATGGAGAAATATTCCCCACAACTGGATATACCGGAGATACCATTGTTTGCACATATTATCCGGGTTCGGTTGCGGGTAGAGCGGTAATCACTGCAGAATGCGCTGGTTTCGTGGGAACAGAAGTAATCGAGTTGCTTACTCAGACCATAGCCAATCTGGTTATATATTCTGATTCTGCGTTTCTGGTCGCCGATGGCACTAGTGCTACAAACCTTTATATTGTAGCTCAAGATTCTATGGGACATCCAGTGGCTGATAATACTCCCATTTATATAACTTCATCGGCGGGAATCGCATATCCCGGAGTTACTTATACTATGGATGGTGAAGCTACTGCCATATTGAGGAGTAGCACCACTGCACCTGAAACTGCACTGGTGGTCGCTACGGCGGGAACTGTATCCGATACTCTATTGGTGATATTCGTTCCCGGAGAACCAGCATTGATAGATGTTATTCCCAATAGAAATATACTCTGGGCTGATGGCGAGGATACCACTATGGTTCGTGCTTATGTTAAGGATATCCACGGCAATTGGGTAGAGGAAGGTAAAATGGTCGGATTCAGCACCAATCTTGGCACTATAGATAGTTTCGATGTGACTCACGCTATCGTAGAGACCACCGGCTACGCAGAGGCGATGTTCCGCTCTGGTATCGAGCCGGGCGCAGCACTTATTACTGTCGATTGCGGTAGCGCTATCGGCAGGACAAGAATCACTCTCGACCCCACTAATGTCGGCGAAATCGGAATATTTGCCGACCCGGATGTAATCATCGCCGATGGACATCAAACTTCCACTATTACAGGTTTTGTAAGAAACACTCTCGGCAATCCAATCAGCGATGGAACTCAAGTTACATTGTCTCTTTCTCCCGATTCACTGGGTAATGTCTCGCCAGCATCCGCATATACCGACAGTGGCCTATTCGAGGCTACTTTCACCGCCGCCACTACGGTGGGTTCGGTATGGGTAGTGATGACTGTGGGTGGAGTATCCGATTCTGTTCCCATCGAATTGGTTCCCGGACAACCGCATTTAATCACTATGAATCCTATGTTAGGGACTCTCCCGGCGGATTCATCATCGGTGGATACGATTGCAGTGGTAGTGCAGGATAGATACGGGAATAGAGTCCAGGGCGGAGTGTCGGTCGATTTCTCCACTACACTGGGTGAGGTATTCCCGGAAAGCAATGAGACCAATTCTGCGGGAAGCACTTATGTATTCCTGCGTTCAGGATATCAAATCGGTGTAGCTCGAGTAGTGGGTAGAATAGATTCCGCTCGAGGAGAATGCTCCGTAGTAATAACCACTACTACACCTCATACGATAGCATTATTTGTCGATCCTCATACTCTTATGGCAGATGGTTTCTCTACCGCTTCCCTCACTGCCACTGTGTTGGATACATTCGGACATCCGATATCCGATGGCACTCCAGTGGTATTCTCGGTGAATGATAGTAGCTACGGAATGGTATTTCCAGGAATTGCTTATACATCCAGTGGCGAGGCACAAAGCACATTCCGTGCGGCGGTTCAGAAAGGAAATCCTGTTTTGCGAGCGGAAACAGATCCCACTAATTTCGACGAGGTCATAATTACATTGACTGCGGGACCGCCAGCATCGATAGTCCTCTCCGCCAATCCGGAGACTCTCGCTGCCAATGGAATGGACCAGAGTGATATTTCCGCTCAAATATTCGATGAATGGCTGAATCCTGTCGATGCTGGAGAATCGGTGAATTTTAATTCCACTCTGGGAAGTATTCTATTCCCCAGTCTAATGACCAATGACAGCGGAAATGTAAATACTGTTCTTCAGGCTGGAAGTGTTCCCGGCAACTGTCAAATATCCGCTCAATGTGGTGGAGTTTACGATGTAATAAATGTTACTTTCCTCAAAAGCGGTGTGAATACTATCGTGCTGACTGCAGACCCACCGCAACTGGTGGTGGATGGCATTTCCAGCTCTGCGATACTGGGACAAATATTCGATTCCAATGGTTCGCCGGTAACCGATAATACGAAAATTTATTTCTGGTCATCGGACCCCTCGGCGGGAACAGTTATTTCACCGAAATTTACCAGTGGCGGACAAGTGGTCACCGAATTCATCGCTGGAACTAATGTGGGAACTGGTGAGGTCTGGATTTACGCCAGTGATACTAATACAGTAGTTGCGGGGCATCCTATCGATTCGGTCAGGATTGCACTAGAACCCGGTGAACCAGCATATATCAATGTGTGGATGGATTCGTCTCATACGCCTACCGATACACTTTATGCCGATGGGAACGATGGCGCCTGGGTTTTTGGGCAAGTATTCGATGCTTACGGAAATCACATCAAAGGCGGTAATTCCGCAGGATTCCAGACCACTATGGGAAGATTCAGTCCCACCAGTGCAATGACAGATACTACCGGCACTGCTCGGGCATTCCTACAATCCGGCTTAAGTGTCGGGACTGCAACTATCACTGTTACTTGTGGTTCCGCAATGGGATTCCTGGGCGTAGAAATGATTCAAACCGGCGTGGCAGGAATATTGCTTACCGCAGATAAATTAGTCCTCGCCGCCGATGGAACCGATATGACGGAAGTTCGCGCTACCGTATTCGCTCCCGGTGGAACTCCAGTATCAGATAATACTATTGTCCATTTCTTCGCAGATACCGATTGGGTCCATTTGTTGCCCGAGGACACTTATACAGATAGCGGTGAGGCTTCCACTACCGTTCGAGCAGACACTGTCGCTACCAGTTCTATAAGAATCTATGGCTATGCCACTACTTCGCTCGGCGATACTTCCGATACCGCATCACTAAATTTCCGTATAGAACCCGGTCCAGCGGCGAGAATGATTATCTCTGTCTCCGATTCGGCTATCCCTGCCGATGGCGCCACTGGCGTTAATATCGATGTCTGGATATATGATAGATATTCCAATCCTATCCTGGCAGGCACCACTGTCAGATTCAATACTACATTGGGTTCTATCACAGAGGTTAGCTTTACCGATACTTCTGGGCATTCATCCGCATTGCTGACATCGGGCACAGAAATAGGAAATGCTGTGGTTACTATCACTGTAGAGGGAATTACTGGGCATACTCAAGTCCAGTTTTACGAACTGGTCACGGCAGAATTAATTATGACCATAGACCCGATTCAATTGCCCGCCGATGGGGTGAGCAGTGCCGAGATTACTGTCCACGCATACGATTCGCTCGGATTTTTGGTCTCCGATGGAAATAGAATAGCATTCACTCAACGAGATACTGTGGGCGGTTTCGTCAGAGGAATTATTGCGCCCCACATCGCATATACCGAGGATGGTATAGTGACTGCGACATTGACCGCACCAGTGCAGAAAGGCTGGGCAAGAGTTTATGCCTATGCGGATACAGTAGGTTCTGCAGTGGTGGATTCGTTCGATATAAGATTTATGGCGGGCGACCCGGCGATAATAATTTTCGATACTACTAATTTCAATAATTTCGAAGCCAGCGGAATGTATTTTGAAGTGCCTGTGGTAGTTCAGGATGCATACGGAAATCCCGTAGATGTGGGCACCGAAATTTCATTCGGCACCACTCGAGGAGAAATTCAAACCCCTTCGGTGGTTTCTAATGACACCGGTGGAGCTATAACATATATATCCAGTCATGAGACCGGTCCGGCAGTGATAACAGCTAATTCTGGAGATGCAGTCGCCACTGCTCATTGCACATTCAATGAAATCGAGGGCGATTGGATTATGGTTATCGCAAATCCATATATTATCACCGCCGATGGAACCAGTCAATCCACTATTATCGCTACTCTAATGGATACATCGGGCGGAATATTTATTCCTGTCTCCGATGGAGTCCCAGTCCAATTTATGCTCAGTGGTCCTGGTATATTATCATCTTCCATCGCATTTACCAGTGGTGGACAGGCATCGGTTCAACTCACCGCTGGAACGGCATCGGATACTACTAAAGTATATGCGATGGCTATTTCCGCTATCGGAGATACTCTCATCGATTCGGTTAATGTATATCTTGCCCCAGGTCCGCCAGCTATTGTGGAATTTATAGATTCGTTCCTGCACGACCTTCCCGCAAATGGCGCCGATACCGAGCAGGTTTGGATTAGAGTAATGGATGCCTACGGAAATGGAGTAATTCGAGGGACTCCAGTCACATTTAACACTACTTTGGGAGAAATAACACCCAATAGTGCTACCAATGACAGCGGATATGCCTGGGCAATATTGACCGCCAGCGCAACTCCCGGAATTGCCACTATCTCTGCGAATTGTGGTGGTGCCGCCGGATATGCTACTATCGCTATGCAGGAATTGACAGCAGATTCTATCGTATTGGCAGTGTATCCTCGTGAAATTATCGCCGATGGCTCATCCACAAGTGAACTGACTGCGGTGGTATTCAGTGGCGATTTGCCCGTCTCCGATGGAACTATTGTTAGGTTCTCTGCATCACGAGGTATCACTCGACCGGCTATCGCATATACATCGTCTGGAGTTGCTACTTCCGAATTAGTGGCATCGGTTAGCCCGGATACCGTGTTTATCGAGGCTATCAGTGGAACTGTATCCGATACGGATACCGTATATCTGGTTCCCGGTCCACCTTCAAGAATGACTATCGAGGCTACCCCAGATTCTAATCTGGTCGCAAATGGAAACGATACTATTCGTATTCGTGTTCGAGTGTATGATGAATATAGCAATCCAGTGGGCGCCGGACAATTGGTGAACTTCACTACCACCATTGGAATAATTACTCCAAATTCTTATACCGATTCTACCGGACAGACATCGGTGATTTTATCCAGCGAATATGAAGCAGGCTGGAGTCAGGTCACTGCTACTTGCGGTGCTGCATCGGCGAGTATGTTGATTCAATTTGTGCCCGACTCCATTGGGCAGGTTATACTTTCGGTCAACCCTATCGAATTGGTTGCTGATGGAAGTTCTACTGCCGATGTTACAGTTACCGTATTAGATATAAATAGTCTTCCTATCGCCGATGGAACTCCGGTATTATTCAGCGGGATGAATCTCGGGCTGGTGGACCCACCGGTAGTATCTACTACTGGTGGTTCGGCATCGGCTACTCTGTCCAGTTTCACTATCGTGGGAGTAGATACTATGATTGCAAGTTGCGGTTCTGTCGCAGATTCCGTGATTTTATCTTTCATCGCTGGACCACCAGCAAATATCGTTTTGGTGCCCAATGATAATTATCTTATCTCCGATGGAATGGATACCACTACTGTGGAAGCTACTGTTACCGATGCCGCTGGAAATCCAGTCAGAGATGGAACAGTGGTTAATTTTAGTGTAGAACCGTCGGATATGGGAGTAGTTTGGGCAGTAGCAGTAACTTCCGATACCGGAAGATGTAATACATTATTCCAATCGGGAACACAACCTGGAATGGTAGCGGTTAATGCTTCCTCTGGCGGTGCAAACGGAACTTGCATCATTCAATTGGTGCCACCCGGTATCGGTGCAATAGAACTTTCTGTCGCCGACCATTATCTTCCCGGCGATGGTATCTCCAGCACCGAGGTCACCGCTATTGTATTCGATACTCTGGGACTTCCAGCGCCAAATGGCACCGGTGTCCATTTTGCTATTACTGCTGGTTCTGTTCCCGCTAATTTATTCCCCGCCTGGTCTCAAACTACCGATGGTTATGCTAATGTCCAACTCATCGCTCCCACAGATATTGGTATATGTTCATTATATGCATACATCGACACCGGTAGTGCAATTGTGTATAGCGATACCGAAGTAGTATATTTCGAGGGTGGCGATCCTCAAGCGATAATATTTTCTCCAACTTCTTTGACTATGCCTGCCGATGGTGCCACTGACACTACCTGCACATTGTGGGTGTTGGACAGATATGGTAATCCTATCGGTGCTCAACCGGTGGATATGACACTCGATTTGGGTAGAATATCACCGGCAACAGTGGTTACGGATACCTCCGGAAAAGGCATTTTTCAGGTGACATCATCGAGGAAGATCGGCGATGGAGTGATACAGGCTGTAGCAGATCCGGCGGATGGTTATATGAATGTCCGATATACTCCAGTCCCGGTAGATACTATATTGGTATTTGCTACGCCTCCGCGATTGCCCGCCGATGGAACCAGTCAATCCACTATTACCGCTATTGTGATGGATTCACTAGGCAGACTCGGTTCGGACGGGATGAGTGTTTATTTCTATACCGATAACGGATTCATAACTCCTCACGATACCACTCAAGATGGACAAGCGCAGGCTACATTGACCGCCGTGGATACAGTATGCACAGCAACTGTCACCGTGGTCTGCCAAAGTGAAAGTGCTTATGTGAATGTGATTTTCACCGCCGGTGTGCCGGATACGATAATGATTTATTTCTCGCAGGATGTGGACACCGTAGGAAGTGGTTCCATAGATTCAATCGATGGTGTAGTTCTGGACACTCTGGGGAATAATGTCGGTGCGGGCGCATTAGTCGAATTATGGCTGGCAGGAGATGTAGATGGTATCGATACCTGTGGCGCATCGGGGGACCCCTGCAGTCTGGGAACTATCGGCGAAAGCACTGTCCTTACCGACTCCGCAGGAGAATTCACCACACAATTTACTCCCGGAACCAAATCGGGTATAATCTGGATTCACGCTAAATCCGGTGATGCGCGAGGTAGAGACTATATGATTATTCGCCCGGAAATTGCTCACACCGAAAGTGTCGATGTAAACAGGAAACATATATATGTCCGTGGCTCTGGAAATATAGACCAGGCGATAGTAACTGCATACATATACGATAGATATAACAATCCGGTTCGCGACAGCACCAAGGTAATTTTTAGGTGCACAAATTATCCCGGTGGGACAGATACATTAAGGCAACCATCATTACAACCGAGACATCCAACTCTTGGACAACTGGATTCGGATACTATTTACACCTTGAATGGTCGAGCGAATGTTACACTTCGTTCTGGCAAAGCATCGGGAGTAGTGATAGTTCGTGCCGATGTGCTCGATGGCTCCGGATTAATTTCAGAATCTCCTCGAATATCCATCTCCAGCGGATTGCCGTATAATATATCTATGTCCGCACTGGATTGTAATATAGCAGGATGGATTGTCGATGGTGTTGTTGATACTATTATGGCTATTGTATCCGACTCTATGGATAATCCCTGTCCGAATACCGCTGTGTATTTCACCACCGATGAGGGTGTAGTTACTGGTTCTGCGGTTACCGATAGCCACGGTATCGCTTATGCTACTTGGTATTCTGCCGACCCGCGAGATGATGGCGATGTATGGGTCCACGGTAGGACTCGAGGCGACTCCTCCGCTGTATGTGATGGCGACTCCGGATGGGTATGTGATAGCACTATGTTTTTCAATTCCGGACCAGCTGCATCGTTGAGCGTGGCAGCATCGCCGACTTCTATCGATGCCGATGGCTCCAGCACATCAGATATCACTGTCTGGTTATTTGATGAAAATGGAAATTATGTTGTAGATGAAACCGAGGTCATTATACGGACAAATCTGGGAACGGTGGATAGTCCAGTGATGTCCTACAATGAATGTTTCGGATCTCGCGCCGATGCCACATATACCAGCACCACAGTTGTTCAGGATGATTACTGCACTGATACTCGAGTCAAGACAGCTGTAATTACTGCATTGGCTGGTTTTGGAAGTGATACTGTCTGGGTAGATTTACTCAATGGAGATTGTGAATCGGATAATTCCAATCTCAATGCACCCAGTTCGGTGCCTATGGGCGGTGATTTCAGCGTAGTGGTCACCGTAAAAGATAACTGGGGCAATCCGATATGTGGCGAATCGGTAACTCTGACCAGCGCCGCAGACGCAACTATTACTTCGGCTAATCCTGCTAATACTGGCAATTCTGGTAATGTCTCGTTCGATTTGACCACCGCCACAGACACCGTGGATATCACCGATTTGATTACCGCTACATTCTCCGACTGCGCAGTATGGACCGAAGTTACATATTCTATAGGTAAAGGAGGATTCGAACCTGAATCGACTGAGGTGGATTCACTTCCTGAACCTATTTACATCCATCAGAGAGATTCGTTGTTCGAAAAACCACCAGAATAGTTGCAGAATTTACAAAATTAATATAGATTAGAAATATTATTAGGGGCACATATCAAAAGGAAGGTATTTATGAAAAAAGCATCAGTCGGAGTAATATTGGTATCGATATTAGTCATAATTGCTGATGCGGTTCCGTTTGGCAATCCAGCAGATTTACCTGGTAAGGGAAAAATCGAGATTTCGGCGGATTTATCCAAACAATTTCTGTTTACCAGAAACGATGCATTTAGCAATAAATATGTGCCCCATCAGCTTTTCCTGCGACTCGGATATACCCCATTCGAATGGATTATGTTGAATGGATATCTGGGTGGTTCCGATGCCGATTGGTATTGGAAACCCAATCAAATCCCCGATGAGATATTCCTGGATGGTAGCTGGGAACTAAGTCCTGGCGCAGGGATTACTATACTGCCACCAGTGAAATTTACCTGGATGGATTTTCAAGGACATATATTTGTGGAAGCAAAATATTTCTTCATCAGAAGTAGATATCCCGATTTCACTCTACCTAGTGGACTATGGACGCTGAAATTGACATCCTATTTAAATCAGTTTGAAATGGGCGGATTTGCAGTAGGATATTACAGAAAATTCAATATCTCGGTGTATGGTGGAGTTTCGGCGAGATATGTATCTGCTACTGCGAGATATACAGCTATATCATCGCGAGGAAAACCATATAAAGGCGATATGTTGATGGGAAATTCATTCGGCAGTCAGAATATATTGACTATAGCGGTTTTTCCAGTGGTAGGTTTAAATTGGCATTTGCAGACTAATCTCGCTATAGATTTTGAAGCGAGTCTTTTAAATCTGGAAAAATCCGGTCCCACGGTCGGATTAGCTATTGGAATTTCTCACTATAAATAAATTTATGCAATTCTTGCGAAATATATATGTTCTCTTAATAATCGTCTCGATTTGGTGTATAGCTGGTGCGTTCGATTCGACTGAAAATCTGTGGTTGGAAATTGTCCCGGACGATTCACGCCAGATAGCACAATGGGCTAATCACCAACGAGAAATCGGCAATATAAATAATGCTATCGGATTATATCGAAATCTGCTACAGTCCGACGATGAGGAAATAAGAAATTGGTCAGCATTATGGCTGGGGATTCTGGATACTTCTTTTAAGGATATTACACTGGAACCGAATTCTGATTGGGGAAAATTCTTTTCTGCATTTAAAATCCGACAACGACAGCCAGAAAAGGCAATATCTTTGTTGTCCGAAATCAAAAATTCATCCTCCCAGGATATAGCGGTTTTATTCTCTCTATACTGGATGGGTATTATATATCATAATATGGGGGAAATCGATTCCGCATTTTCTGTGTGGAGTTATGCTCTAAATAAATATACCAACAATTTTCTGACAGGAGAAATATATTATAGAATGGGGCATTCGCGATTTATATCGGGAAATTATGTAGGTGCCATAAACTTTTTTAGAAATGCGATGCAATTTTATGAAAATAGCTTATGGAAAAGAAGACAATGGTGGATAGATGAAGCATATTATCTGTTGACTATTTCATATTTACGGCAGAATAATTTAGATTCTGCCAGAGTATTATATGAAGCACTCCGTTCTCGTTTCGAGGATAATGAATATTTACAATCACTCTCCATTTTGCTTTCGGTGTATGGAGAACAAGCAGATACCGTGGATATGGAAATGGTTCCGGCTTCATTTCGAGCAGATTTATTTATGCGAGCTGGTTGGTCAGCTATGGCGAGAAAAGAATATCGACAGGGACTTCATAGCTTCATTCGAGCTTATTATGCGGATTCTTCCTGTGATGCCATCATATTCGCAGCAGAATGCGCATATTTGCTGAAAGAATATAGTCGAGCAGACTCTTTATACAAGCAAGTTAATTGCCCGGAAATTAAAAAATACGGATTATGGGGACAGGCTTGGTCGCAATTGCGATTGAAAAAATACCATAACGCTCGAAACCTATGGAATACACTGACCGAAGACACATTATTCTATGACCCGGCGACTTTTGCAATCGCTAAAAGCTATTATCTGGAACAGAAACTCGATTCTGCTCAAGTGAAATTGACCAAATATGTCCAGAATTTCACCGATTATCATCAAGAAGCGCTATTTTTACTATATTGTTCATTGATGGAAAATGGTGATACTGCTCGAGCCATAGAAATTGCCGAGGATTATCTGAAACAGTATCCCGATAGCAAACGCAGTAAAATTGTGGCATTGGGTTCGGCAAAAGCTATGTTCGAACGAGGAAGTTATAGTGCGATTTTATACTGGGCAGATAATCTTGTGGAATTATTGGAATCATCCATTGCCGATTCACTGGTGCTATTGGCTGAACGAGCTAAATATAGATTGGGCGAATATAAAGACCCATTGGAAATCTTGAGTGGATTTATAGATAGAAGACCGCACAGTCCGCTGGCGCCTCGACTGGCAATAGATATGGGAAAGCAATTCGAGAATGCACATAAATGGCAGGATGCAATATATGTTTATACTCGAGCCAGGAATTTGACACTGCCTGGTGATACTGCATGGTGTGAATCGATGCTGGGAATTTTGCGCTCGGCGATTAGTATGGACGATACCGCCACTGTCAATGCCACCGTGAACGCTTTAACAAAAGATGGCGAAATGCCATGGAAAGGGCTGGGAAAAATTATATATGCAAAATGGTTGTGGAAAAATTATGGAAACTCTCAACGAGCTATTTCTCTTTACAATGATGTCCTGAATATGCGCGAGGTTGGAGCATTGGCAGATTCCGCTATATTGGGATTAGCGAATATTTATATTTCCGCACAGATGTTCCCCGAGGCTAAAAATATATTGCTTGGTAGATGGCAAGAAATTCCCAAGGATAGTTCATTGGCTATGCGATATAGCTCTGTGTTGATTCGCTCAATCTGGGAGTTCGGTGAACCAGATTCTGCGGTGGAATTAGCATTGAATTTCGTCGATAGCTCTGCTTATCCCTGCGATGTCCTTTTCGATGTGGGAAAAATTACACTATCACAATCTCGCCCGGAACTTTCAGGGAAAATTGTAGATAAGATGAATGAGCATAATTGCTCTAATTTGCCGGGTTCATTTCTATTGGGAATGGGCGATGCTATGATTCAATTAGAACGAATTCCCGAGGCTTGTAGTCTGTTCGCAATAGTGCTGGAAACTCACCCACACGACTCGCTCGGAGAAGTCGCAAAAAAAAGATTGAAAATATTCTCCACTTCACAGGACACTCCATAAGCTAAAATTATGTATGATTTCCGTCAATCTTTTTTAAAAGAATTGACATCTCGCAAACATAAACTATCTTATATTTTGGAAAAAATGTATTTTCCATTATATTTAATCGATGTTAGTTGAAAACATATCAATTAATTTGGGGAACATTAGATAATGAAAAAAGTCCTCGGCAATTTTGAGCTAATAAAAAAGATAGCCTCGGGCGGAATGGGAACGGTGTATTATGCTATTCAGCTATCATTGAGGCGACCGGTTGCGGTAAAGGAATTACATCCACAACTGGCTAATGACCCCAAATATATCACACGATTCGAACGCGAAGCTGTGGTATTGGGCGCAATGTCAAATGAAAATATTGTAGGAGTTATAGAATTTGGCAGAGAAGAAGATGTATATTACATCGTGATGGAATATGTGGATGGAGTATCACTGGCAAAATTGACCAATTCGGTGGGAAGACTTCCAGACAATGTGGCATTGACCATAATTGAAAATGCTGCTCGAGGATTGGCTTACGCTCACAATAAGGGTATCATACACAGAGACATCAATCCATCCAATATAATGCTTTCTCGTGAGGGAGTAGTAAAAATAACCGATTTTGGTTTATGCCGACCATATTATGAAGAACGCGCCGATATTACTCTATCCGGTGCCCTTATGGGAACACCACAATATATGTCTCCCGAGCAGGCTAAAGGAATAAATCTCGACCAGCGCTCCGATATTTTCTCACTGGGACTGGTATTATATGAATTGATAGCCGGAAAATCACCATTTACTGGAACTATAACAGAAATTATCAATTCGCTTACTCAACGGTCGCAAATCTCGATGAAGGCTATTCCACGAGACACCGATAAACGAATAATAGAAATTTTACGCAAATGTTTAGAAAAGGATAGGGAATCTCGATATAAGAATGTAAGTGAATTGCTGGCAGACATCAGGAAATTGCGACGAGAAGAACCCAAATTCAATAGTCTATTCAGTCTGGATGAATTTATCACGGAATCAGAAATACTTCCACCGATAGAGGAAATGGATGTGGTGGAAAAAATCACCACTATGGAACCCGCCACTATTACCACGCCAATCAGGACAGAAGTCTCATACACACAGACCGATAGACGAAGATATTTCCGTTATACAGGTGTGCTGGAGGATTTGGATATCAGCCATTTTATAGTTAGATATAGCAAATTCTATATCCCTTTCCCCGAATACGAACAATTGTTGAATTCGATTAGGGATGGCGATAATATGCTGGTGATAGGTCGTCCCGGCAGTGGAAAGACTCGAGCAGTATTCCAGGCGCTGGAGGAATTGAAAGAGGAATATCCCGATTGGCAGGTTATAATTCCTCGACCAGAACCAATCGAGGAGCCCGAGCAGGCAGCACAAATAGTCAATGCAAACACCTGTATATTCGTGTGGGACGATATAGACCAATATATTTCATTCTGGGAACCAAATGAAATATTCTCTGCAATCTCGGATAGAACAAAAAATTTGATAATACTGGGCACTATTCGAGCCGGACACGAATATAAATTAGTGGAGATTCAAAAAACCGATTGGCTTTATATTTTCGACGAGCAAATAAGACTATCCGATTTGAGTGATGACAAGGCATTGCAGCTTGCCGATGGCGTAGGAACTCACAATACCGCAGAATTCGATGGCACACCGGGCTCGATAGTCCTGGATTTGAGGAAAGTTAGGGCACGATATAATAAATTGCAAAATCCACATCGAGGGATATTGCGAGCGATGAAAATTCTATCCCTGGTGGAAATACAACGCGCTAAACGAAAATTGATACAAATAATCGCAGATAAATTTTTCCGGTGCAGACTGGATAGAGCCACACTGTCCGATGCTATACATTATCTAATAGAAAATACTTTTATAAAACGCGATGGCGATGGTTATAGATTTTATCATAATGTATATTCACAGAAGGTGGTGACCGACTACAACGAGGTGGATATCACCGAGGATATACAGGAATTGACAGATATTATCCGAGATTTCGGTGACCCCTATTATATCGTCAATTTATCTCGATACTTCTGGTTGAGATATGAGTATGAGACCTCTCTGGAATTGTGCAATTTCGTAATCGATTTCAAACCCGATCACGCCGAGGCATATCAGAGTCGTGGAGCTGTCAAGGGCAGTTTGCGAGATTATCGCGGAGCTATCCAGGATTACACAAAGGCAATAGAATTGAAACCCGATATGGCTCAAGCATATAATAACCGTGGCGTAGTGAAAAGAAGAATGGGAGATTTAAAAGGTGCTATCCAAGATTACGATAAATGTATCCAATTGAATCCCGATTTTTCACTCGCATATAACAATCGAGGTTATGCATACTTCCTTTTAGGTGATTATGACGCAGCACAGGAGAATTATTTATCTGCTGTTCGAAGGAAATCTACATATGCATCGTTGCCACACATAAATCTTGCCATATTAGCGCTATACGAGGGCAGATTCACAGATGCCTGGAAACAACTTCAAACCGCTGTGAATATCGAGGAAAGAATAAAGAGCGCAATAGCCAGCGACCAGGATTTAATCGAGTGGATAAATAAACATCCCAATGAGGCGAATGAGGTTATAAAACAAATAAATAAGATTATCGCACCGGAAAAAATCGCTGTGGTCGAGGATATATAAAAATATTTGAAAACTACTCACAATGTCATTGGGAGCATTCCCGACTGGTCAGAATTTAACAAACAAACCTGAACCACAAATTAGCACGGATAGATACAGACGAAAAAATTACTATTCGTGGGGACGACTCTTGTGGTCATCTACATTTTTTCATCCCCACTGACATTTTCTAAATCTCGTCCCGAGTTGTCGGGAGAGCCTGTCAATGCTTTATTTGTGCAATTATTAATAGATTGGTTCGTCCTTTCAATTTTCGCAATAAAAGTTTCGAGGCAGATTGTATAAATCATTCACATATAGTGTTCTGGTGGTTCATTCCAACCTTGTTCATCGGCTTGTTGGCGAAGTCGCGCAAAATGTGTGCGCTGTTTTATAAATTTTACCATCCCAAACACCAGCAGAAAAATAACTATTAATGTCCATAGGAACCTGGAATCTCCCAATATCACGAAAGGCAAATATTTTCTGCCCAGATGTTTTTCCCATTCTCGATAGAACTGGTATATATTCATTCGCACAGCGGTCTGAAAGCCTTTTTCAAATTCGCCATAATGTGCGATTGAATCGCATATCGAACCTATAGGTGAATATTCGGCGAGAAACAATATTGCATCGTGCGATTCGGCATAAGCTAATTCCGCATCCGCAGAATTGAAAGTATATACCTGTTCCAGTGCAGAAAGAGAAATAACTTTTCTCCACAGCACTGCCCAGGCAATCTGCGCCTGCTGTGATATTTCGAATCCGCCGGCTAAATAATTTGCTATTCCCTCATCGAACCAGCGTGGTATGGGGATACCCCGTAATTTCCTGTGCAATGCTATGTGAGTTAGTTCGTGGTGTAGGATTTTGTGTATTTTCTCGGCATCGCCACTTTCAGTTATCAATATTCTATTTTTCTCTGGAATAGCTACACCGACTCCCCATTCGGGTATATGATGTGATGTCTGACGATTTAACTCCTCATAATTTTTTACTACATTTATTTCCACAAAATCCAAACAGTGGGAATTCATATTCAAAATTGCGCAAATCTTCGCCTTATCCACTACTACTCCTCGGATGGTCTCGCCGAACAGAAAAGATGAAAATATCAGTATTATGGTGATTATGATTTTACGCATTATAAATTGGCAGCGATTGTGTGTTAATGTTTCAATCCGATTTGTATCGTAATATTGCACCCACGCCATCGAATTTATTCAGTATTTCATTATCGGGCGGAACAAATTCCACATATGTCGAAGTAGCCTCCGCAATACTGGTCAATTCCTCGGAAATAGTCGGTTTCAGTTTACTATCCAGAATCAATGTATCCACCTGTCCGAACTGGAGAGCGCGCTTGGTATCCTCTATGCCGGCGATTGCCAGACCGTGCCGTCTCAATTCGCCTATGAATGTTTTTAGAATATCCTTTTCCTGCTGTCGTTCTACTTGCCGGAATAATGGCGAGACTTTTTTTATAAATTCATTATCGGTAGCATCTAAATCCCATCGAATTCTGTCGATAATATTGTTTCGTGCTTGCGAGGACAATTCTTCCTCGATTGCGGTTAGAATTTCTTTTCTCCCAGCCAATAGTATTCTTCGGATATTTTCTTTAACGAATATTTTATCCGCTTGTGATGCTATTTCCTTTGCAAAATGTTTTACTTGCTTATCTCTCCGCCGTTGATAGCGCATCTGAGACCATCCACCCACTTTGCTCAAATGATGCACTTTCGCATCGATATCGTCCACATTTTCCAGAACCTCTCCAGCGAGTATAATTATTCTTCCGCCGGATGCATCAGCCATTATCACTCCCACCGGTTCATATTCATCCAATTCCATCGCCAGTGGCAGTATAATCGCCTCGTTGTCCATAGCAAAAAAGCTATGTCTTGGTGGGATAGTAAGTTCAACTCCCTGATAGTAATCCGCTCCGATATCTATAAAGAATGCCAATCCCGGTCCAGAATAATTTTTTTCCCTCTTTTTTTGGATATAGTCCTCAAATAGTGAAATGGAAACATCGAAATATTCTGTTTCTTCGGGAGTAAGAAGTGGCATTATTCTGTCGGTTTCCCGCTGAATTATTTCTTGCACATTATCCCAATTGCCAGTGGTTTCTATATATGCAGAGAACACCGTGCGTTCGGTCTGGGCAAGTTTTGCAAGTCGATTCAATAATTCTTGCGATACTCTCATCATTACCTCCATTGGTTTAACCACAATATAATAGAATTTAATTGAAATTCAACGAATTTAGTGGGGGTTGATTTCGCAATCGAGCGAAATAGAAAACAATGCAAACATTTTAATCTCACACCAATTTCGCTTTTTATCTGTAGGTATCTTCGGTTTCTATTTTCCGTTCGATAAATCGAACTACACCGAATCCCCCGAACAAATGCGGTGCATTCAGCAAAGAAATCGGCATAGAGGGTTTGCAAAAGTCACAGTTTAAACAATTATAAAATCCACACCGGGAACAAAACCAGTCCATTTTCATTCTCACTTATTGCTATTTGTATTAATCATCACGAGTCTCGATTTGCTATGTTTCATAGAAAAATCTTGCCAAAGCGAGTCTGCTATGTTTGGTTTATTGTATGGCTGATAAGAAAAATAAACCATTGAAATTATGGTGGCGAGTATTCTCACAAACTCTTCGCCGATGGCACCTACTGGTGATATCTGTGGTGTCTATGGTGTTATATGCGATATCCAATCTTGCGATGGTATATATGGTCGGTCCGGTGCTTACTGCATTGTTCGAGCCGCAGGGCGCAACTATCACATC
>QNEG01000003.1 GCA_003645115.1 bacterium
ATATATTGGTGTTTTATTTGATAAAAGCGATAATCCGGCAACAGTTGAGAGTGATAAAACGCACGGTTTTTATTCTTCAAGTAAACAAGGTTTTGAATACTTACAAAATCTTATAAAACAAAGTTCAACGATAAAAATAATCAACAAAGATGCTGAAAATCTACAAATGGAATTAAAGTTAAATTATTCTAACTTAAAAATAAAAATTGGTGCTTTATATGGGAATGATATTACATTAAAACTCTTTAGAAAAAGTTTTCCTGTGTCTGATTTACTTTTGCTTAGATATGATGATATCTGGCTATCACAACTAATAACCATTGACGAAAGAGCTATGTTACTTAAGCATCGGAAAAATTTTACTACAACCTTTTTAGGTTTATTAAATAGAGATAGAGATTTGAGAATAAAGTTCAATGCCATAATAAATTCAGAATGCGGAGAAAACGAACTTAATGTAATCGTAAATTACCTGCTTGATAAATATGATTCAATTTTTGAAAGTATAATGATACCTAATAAAAAAGATAAAGTCGCTCATTTAGCTGATATCATTCAATTCCTGTGTGCTTGCGACTCATAATTATTTAATTATATTATCAACAGAATAAAACCACATTTCCAAGGGAGGAAAAATGCCCGTTCCAAAAACTAATGCAGATAAATTGATAAAGATGTCGGTTCAGGGACATCCATCTCCGCCAGAACATTATGGACGACACGGTTTCGATGCCGATGGACAACCATTTCTGCTGCCTGGCACTGGTGGGATAGTGTATAATGTTCATATCGGCGATCCCGCATTCGGCTGGGAGGCTGACCATCTGGAACCTGCAGTTTCCGCTGTCGCAGACCAGAAAGAACGAAGTAGCGCCTTAAATGCAGGTTTCAATTTCTATTCCTGCACTGGAAACGAGGCAGTAATAATTTCTGGCGATGCCAAAGGAGATAAAGGTGTAGTAATCGGTCATCACGGTGGTAGTGAACGAGTTATTATCGAATTCGGCGAGGAAACTATGGAAAAAATGACTTTGGAGGATAAGATACTAATTCGAGGATTCGGACAGGGACTGAAATTTATAGATTATCCCGATATCGCCGTATATAATTTCGACCCTAATCTAATAGAACCTTTGGGCATCGAGGATGGAAAGAATGGGATAATTGTGCCGGTGTGTGCGAAAGTCCCCGGTCAACTTATGGGCAGTGGAGTAGGTTCCACATCGATGGGGCGCAGCGATTATGATATTATGACCGCAGATAAAGAATATATAAAGGAATTGAAATTGGATAAATTGCGTTTCGGTGATTTTGTGGCAATAACCGACCACGATAATCGCTATGGCAGGAGTTATCGTCGAGGAGCTACTACAATTGGAATAGTAGTCCACGGTGACTGCCGATGGGCAGGACACGGACCGGGTATCACTACTCTCATCTCATCTGTTATACCCGGAAAAATCGAACCGGTAATCAGTTCGGATGCCAATATCGGAAAAATACTTGGCATAGGGAGATTTAAGAATTAAATTCTCACACTAATAAAATCAAATTGTCTATAATAAATTATCCGTGTCCGATTATGTCTATTGTTGAAATAAAAAATTTGACCAAGCGGTTCGACGAAGTAGTGGCTGTAAATGGATTAAATTTAAATATCGAATCTGGAGAACTGTTTGGTTTTCTGGGTCCAAATGGAGCAGGAAAAACCACTACAATCAAAATAATAGTGGGATTACTTCACCCCGATGAAGGCAGTGTATCTATCGATGGCTTCGATGTGGTGAAAAATCCAGAAAAAGCGAAAAAGCATATCGGTTACATCCCCGATAATCCATACATATACGATCGGTTGACCGGGCGAGAATTTCTCGAACTGGTAGGCTCATTATATGGTATGAACAGAAAGCTCATAACCGAGCGAATAGAGTGGCTTTTTGAGCTATTCGGCATAGAAGACTGGGGCGATGATTATGCTGCGGAATATTCACACGGTATGCGTCAAAAAATTATTATGGCATCGGCGATTATGCACGACCCAAAGCTGATAATGATAGACGAACCGATGGTGGGCTTGGACCCGCAAAGTCAACGATTAGTCAAGGGCGTGCTGAAAAAACTTTCCGAAAGAGGTATCTCCATATTTATGTCAACTCACACTCTTTCAGTCGCCGAGGAATTATGCACCAGAATCGGGATAATTCATAAGGGCGAATTATTAAAACTGGGCACATTGGAACAATTGCGCACCGATGCTAAAATGGGCGGAAAATCTTTGGAGGAACTTTTCGTAAAACTCACCGGCGGAGAAAGAAAAATCAAACTCTGGGACGAATAACACTCCATCACAATTATTACACAAAAAAACTCCCCCCAGATTATTTCACTGGAGGGAGTTTTATTACTTCAGTATTCTGCGATATCCATTACTTAATCAACGATACTCTGGATATTGCAGTTCTACCATTAACAGTCAGTTTCACCAGATAGACACCGCTGGGAACAGCATTCGCATTCCAGGTAGTAGAATAACATCCACGACCGAGATTGCCATTGTATAGCGTGGCAATTCTGCTTCCAGTGATATCATATACAGAAAGATTAGTAAATCCATTTTCTGGCAAATCGAATGTTATTTCACAGGTAGTATTGAATGGATTGGGATTCACTCCGATAGTAAATGCCTTTGGCTTTTGGGGAATCTCCACAATTTCTGTATTTTCGATTCCGAATAGATCCAAAATTCCGCCGATAAATCTGCCAGCGTGGTCCAGTGCGGTCAGATATACCGAAGTATATACTCTGGTATATGCACGATGCACACCGACCACTATAGAGTCGAGATTAGCATACAATGCTACTCGTCCCAGACCATAAGGAGTTAATTCATCTACATAATGGTCTGCGGTAGTTTGATATGCATAATCGCTTCTCCAGGCAGAGCCACTATAGAAATCGCTGTTCATTTTCACTGTTTCCACATTACCAGTGGTGGAATCTGCGCCATCGGTGGCAGTAAAATCGAAACGAGCCAGTAAATCTGTTCCGGTATAATCTTGAGCGAAATCTGGACCGCATACATAAATGTATCCTCCATCATCGATGTAATCGAGTAGCAAGTCCTGCATTTCTGTGCTCATAGTGGCATCAGAACCATCACCTCGAACACCAAGGACCACGAATATGGCATCATAATCATCCAGCACGAATCTTCCGGTAAGTGCGATATCTTCATCGGGGTCGGTCATCGAATAATCGGTGACATCGATAGATTCCAGAGCGAGTGCCATATCATCAGCAAAACCGGCGCCATTATCAAAATCAATCAGCAGTAGCACATTATCATCAGCAGCAACATCGACTTCTACTTCGCAGGCTTCACTTGCAGGTGATTCGCCAGTATCATCATAAATAGTCACCACCTCATAAGAATAGCTTTCGCCATCAACTACATCATAGTCATTGTAAGGTGGCGCAGCAACATTACCCAGGAATTCACCATTACGATATATATCATAACTATCCACAGTAAGATACGAGCTAGATGGTTCGGTCCAATCTACTATCACCTTCAATGTTTCGCCTATGTCGAATGGTCGCTGTGTAGGTGAAAATTCACAGGTCAATCCAGTCGGTTCATAATAATATGGTAAAGTGATTGCGATTGTAGTGTCCATATTAGCTGTAATGGTAGTTTCCACGGTGGCGAAATATTCTTTAGATATGGTGATAGTATATTCGCCCCAATCCATATTATTAAAGCATACTAATCCGCTTGCGGGAGTGATTTGTTCGGAAGCGGGTGGCATCTGGACGAGTGCTCCAGCATTGTCGGTAGCACCTTCCAGTGTTACCTCCACACAAACATCTACAGGTGCGCCAGACAGGTCGAAATCTATGGTCATATCATCATCCACCAGAAGAGTAGTATCGTCATCCGCATAACCCGGATAACTCGCTGTTATGGTGTGAATTCCATAATCAACTTCCATAGTATATGCGCCAGTGGAATCTGTGGTAGCGGTGGGAGTTCCATCCACCGAAATAGTGATACCCTCGGAAAGTTCTCCCTCCAACGAACCAGTTCCACTAACCTCGAATGTTCCGCTAACTATATCTATATTATATGTCATATCGCTGGATACATCCACAGTGTCGATATATGTGGGATAACCGGAATAATCTGCGCTAACTTCGTAAGTTCCAGCGGTCAGGTGGACACAATAAGTTCCGCCTGTTCCGGAGTATGTTTCTGCAGGACCGAATACGATATGGACTCCGCCAGTAGCGGTGCCCTCAACGAATGTAGTTCCGCAAACATCGTATCCTTCGGGAGTCAATTCCAGGTCAAGATTTACATCCGCACCAGAAATGGTAACATCGGTGGACAATGTTTCATATCCGGTTGCAATTGCGATAACCGAATATTCGCCATCGGGTAATCCGCAAACTTCATAGGTTCCATCGGGACCGGTGAAATCGGAAAGTCCGCCGATAATCACCTGCGCATCCTCCACAGGAAGATCGGTCAATTCATCGGTAACCACACCATTTACGCAATATACATCGGTAGTATCGCAAGCTGTGGTAAATTTAATGTAAGCAATTTCTCCGCTCGCCAGGTCCAGTCTGCTAATTTCGTTCATAAATTCATAATCTTCATCGATAGGTGGCGAGGCATAAGTTCCGGCAGCAATTTTCATACACCACATAGAACTGACCGGGACATCATCGGGATTCCATTCCAACCATAATGCCTCCGGAGAATGTGGTGGTGCAGGAACTATCAATCTAATTTTCCACTGCGATTGGTTGCAATTATTTCTGATATCTCTTGCCAAATCCTCAAATAAAGTATCGGTAGTATCGGGATTAATAGACACCGCACCAAAACCGATTGGCGGTGGAGCAGGAAAATCTATTCCGGAATCATAGCCATCGGTAGCGAGACTATCGGTTCCTATTGTCACTGTTTCGAAGTAAAGAGAATCGGTGGTGGTAGAATCATAAGCAGTAATATCCAGTGTAAATTGCGGTCCACAGAAACCTCCGCTCTCGAATGAATAAACCGTATCCAGTGTATGCACCGATACATCAATATCACTAACTCGCACTCGAATTTCATAAGTTTCATAGAGTTCGAGAAAACCGGGTGGGTCGTAGCAGAATGTATATCCATTAGGAAGAACATTAGTGATTTCGAATCCATCGGAGACATCCAGGCTATTCATCCAAACTTGTAATGTGGTAGTGTCCACACCGACATCATCTACGATATCGAAACATATATTTGTAGAAACGGGGACATTTGTCTCACCTGGCGATGGGTCAGCATTGACCAATACTGGAGCGGTTCCGGTCTCTGTTCGAATCTCTACTTTGAAGTATATAATTTCATCACTGCCTATAGGATAAGAGGAGAATAAACTCATATCATCCCAGCTAACAGCACCGCCGGGAACTCCGTGCCCGATATAAAGTGCAAAAGTATATGAACCGATAGAATCAGGGATAGCATCGGGGTTCCAGGTAACCTCAAAATCGCCGGAACCACCGGTAGCATTTACCTCCCAGATTTCCGTGCCGTGATGAAGTGGTCGAATATCTCGCGAAAGCATAGTATCCATAACAGTGGGGTCATCCAGCGGGAAGTATGCATAAAAACCTGGCACTGGCCATCTAATCTGGTCGAAAATATCGAAACCAGTTAATGCGCCATCGGACATTCCAAAGCGCAGATATGATGGTGTTCCTTCGCGAGTAACAGTGACATCGAATTGCCAATCTACCAGGTCCTCGGGAAGTGGCACATAGAAATCGAATGTAACCGTGGTGCAATTGGGTGCGAAATCACAAACTGTGACTTCCACCGAATGTGGCATACCTTGTGCCCAGCCCTCGGCAGGGAATGGTGGAATTACCACATTATATTCCTCATACATCCCGATTCGAGTGGTGCCGACTTCTGCGGTGCGGTCCACTCCATCCACTATAACCTCGAGTGTGGTGATATCCACGCCAAATTCTGCATCACGCACATTAAATGAGATTTGATCCATAAAATTAACAGTATCCATAATAGTAATATCCAGTGGCATTCCAGCGTGAGTCCACATCTCGAAATATGGTGGGAATGAGTCTATTTCGCCGATTTCCAATCTGGTGGTGAAACACCATACCACAGTATCCATAATATGGACTGGGTCGGCTAAATCCTGTCCAAGGACATTAACACAAACCTCGGTAGTGCCAGGGAATTCCTCGCCGGGATGTTGATATAGAAAATGATACCCGCCTGCACCAGCGAGAGGACTAAATACTCCCAAATCGGTAATATCGGCAGTGGAATCCAAAGTGGCATTATTAAAAGTGAGGAAAACTTCCACGGATGATAAATCCACGCCGGATACATCATCTCGGATATTGAACAATACCGAATCGGTTCTGGATACGCCCTCGGCTCCCTCACTGGGATATTTATTTTCTACCCAGGGTGGCAAATGGTCAACTCCACCTACCATAATAGCCTTAATCACTACTTCTTGCCCGGGAGAAAAATTAAGTGAATCTACAGATGACATATCAGTCCAGGTAGATGGTGGGTCCTCAGAACCTATCATTCTAACACCGATTTGCATAATTTCAGCGAGAGCCTTTTCACCAGTGGTATCCTCGACCAAAGGTAAATCATCGATAACCCAGGTTACCAATCTTGCATCCGGACTTACATCGCCAGATTCTCTAATAACCCAGGTTGCCTCATAGGTAGTATCCTCTGAACTTCGCATATCTTTGGTAAGATAAGGGTCCATTCCCTCGGGGAAACCATCGGTGCAAGGTGCGATAAAATAGCAATAATACGCACCGGGAACACCCGGAACTAGAGGGACATCTATACCAGAGTCGAAGCAATCGGATGCACGATAATCTACTCCAAAATAAAGGTTTCTGGTCGCACTTCTATCCCCGGAATGAACTACCACCCCATAAGTCCAGTCCTGTGCGAGTGCCATTCCCGCAAGAACCAGCAATAGGGCTACAATAATCGCGGCTCTTCTCATCATTACTCCCCCTTTTGTTGTAATTTTTTTGTTTTCATTCTGATTCAAAACCGCAAAAAATAACTGAGAAAAGATATTGATTTCTAAAATTTAAGTGGGGTGGGGTTCGAAAACCCCACCCCAATATTTGCACTCCTTACTTGGAGAGTATCATTCTCTTTGTATCCCTGAAGGAGTCGGTTGTCAGCCTGTAGAAGTAGATTCCACTGGCGACATCATTTCCGCTATCGTCGGTGCCATTCCACACAACACTGCGATAACCAGCGGACTGCTCATCGTTCAGCAGAGTGGTGACTTTGTGTCCGGAGAGGTCGAACACCTCGATCTTCACTCGTGCTTTCTCGGGCAGTTCGTAGTTGATTACAGTAGCTGCATTGAATGGATTCGGGAAGCACTTACCGAGCTTGTATGCAGTCGGGATTGCTTTCCTTGCAACCACAACTTCATAATCTCCCGCAGGAAGTATAAGTTCTGTTACTTCGCGGAGATTTATGAGGTCTTCTTTGTAGCGGATATAGACATCGTAATCATCGGGGACTTCGCCGAGTTCTGATGTCAGAGTGATACCACCGCGTGAGGTCAGTGTCCAGGTAATTCTGGTATCCTCAGCGCGATAATCGGCGACGAAGTGTGCACCGATTCGTGCATCCATTTCACCAGGGAATGCAGGCGGAATTACCACATCGGCACCGGCATCGAAGTTTTCAGTTCCGCCATCGGCGACACCCAGGGTCAGTGTTCGGTTGAACTCATTATCTGTGGATACTACATTCAATTTAGCAGCCCAGAGTGGCGTAGCGAAACGCTTCTTAAGGGCAGTAACAGATTTGGAAGTATCTATCCACAGTGAGCAGGGTTCATCCACAAACACCAGATGTCCTTTGCAACTGTTCAGAGTGAGGACTGGTTCGTATTCGCGTGCACTACAATTGTATTCGAGGACATTTTCCTCGAGCAATACACCGGACGGGTCGGTTGAAATTGCGCTCACTGGAGCACCACTCCAAGGAGCACCGATAAGGTTCCAACCGGCGCAAAGTCCGTGGACTCGGAAATCGCTTATAGTAAGTGGTGTTCCGCAAACCTCAATAGTGGTTTCTGCGGGAGCGAATACCATATAGCCATATTCCAGATCCAGAACATCTGTCACATCGTATTCTATCAGGTGAGTATCACACATAGTGTAAACAGCCTGACCGAATACTGCGCCAGCAGTGGCATCCTCGGGCACCACAGAAAGTGCTACATAGTTCCAACCAGCACAGAGATCCCATGAGCAACATACCAGTTCAGGCTGGACTTCGACCCAAGCGCAGTCCATATTGCCAGCAAGGTCGGTAGCACAGACATACACACTATCTGCATCGATAGTAGCAGGCTGCATTTCCACAGAACCATCATCTTCGACAGCAAATGGTCCCGCCAGCATTGTGCCACCTGGGGCATCATATATTTCTACCAGCACATAAGTTCCGGTTGCTGGGTCATAGTATCCGCCGCCCAGCAGGTTATCGTCGATAGCTTCCGCATCAGCCTCGAATGAACCAACAGTAACAGTAACCAGAGTATCATCGATAGTTGGTGGATCGGTATCGATTAGCACGAATTTACCCTCGGAGCGGGAGTATTCTGCTTCCTCGTATCCGAGAATATTACCGGCTGCATCGCGACCCTTGACCAATATCTTTGCCAGTCCGTTCCCAGTGGGGTCATCAGCCACAACCCACATATAGCTGTATGTATTTCGAATAAAGTAATTCCAGCGCTCCACATCGGTAGCCAACGCATCGTATCCACCTTCCGGCTGATACCAGAACGGATAGGTCAGGAAGTATGGATCGAGTTGTTTGTGCCACAGTCTGACCTCCAGATAATCATTGGGGTCATCTGTATGATAGCCGTAATGTGGCATACCATCGATAGTCATTCTCAAGAAGTCCCAGTTTCGGGAGTAGGAGTATTCATCGTAGGATACATAACCCTCGGTAGTAGGTGCCTGATCGAATATGGTCTGTAGCCAGGTAACATTAATTTGGACGGTATCGGCATTGGTCACCCAGATTTTTTCTCCAGGATAATCATCGTTATAGCACCAATACATAGTCTCGAATGCACCGCCTGCATATCTAAGCAGGTTCACGCTGTATTCTGGATCATAAGTATCCAGCAATACATAAGTGGGGTGCACAGTGGAGACAGCATCGCTAGGTGCTCCAGCACGATGTTCCCACAAAGTTACTCGAATTTCAGCAGGTCCGTCATAACGGTTTTCCTGGTCATCCAGTGTCCACGGATAGATGAAGTAATAATGTGTATCGCCGAGACAATCGACGATGCCGACTGTATCATCTATATCGTATGCCAGATGCAGTGCTCGGTTGGATCCACTGATGTCTCCACCGAGTTCATCCTCGATATCCAGCCAGATACTATCTACCAGGCTATCTCCACTCGGGAATATCTCGAATAGGACATATAGTGAATCACCCATATATCCACCCTGTTCAATGTATTCACTATTGAATGGGTCCATATCACCAGAGGTATAATCAGGATTATTGAATGTGGTAATCTGGAACCTGTGCATATAATCTCTCTCATCGACTATCGAACTATCAACATCAACCCAGGCGGGATAATCGGGATAGAAGTCCTCGTCTATCCAGGGATAGATATCATCAGCCCAAGGATAAATTCCGGGGTCATAGTTGCAGGATGTTCTCATAAGAGCATCATCGAGATTATCGCCGCGTGCCAAGAAGGATTCTCGTGGGACCAGCACATAATCTCTCTGACAGCAGACATTGTGCTGAACAGTATTGGAACCGGTCGGTGAAGTCACTCCAGACTGAACAGTAATTTCATTAGTCGCTCTCCATTCCAGGTAGTAGAGTCCGGGCAACAAGTCGCCCTCACAATCCCAGGTATATTCGAGTGTGCTATCTGCGGAGTTATACCAGATTACAGAATCGCTGGCTGAGGTATCGGTCACTGGCAGATATCCACCGGTAATGGAGAATTCCAGTCCAGTTAGCATATTGATTAGGACGAGTTCGACATAATCCACTTCATCTGCCATCTCGCCTTCCAGGACGATTTCGATTTCTTCGGTGGTAATAGGGAATATCAGTGTATCATCGCCAGGATAGACATCGCCGAGTTCCTCGCTCAAGGTTAGCTGATCACACGCCAAGTCTTCATTATCTATATATAGGTTCCAGTAGTTGCGTTTCACATATTCATCGGGGTAGAATCGAGAATAGACTCTAACCTCGATAGATGCATAAGTAGCGCCAGTTCCGGCATCTACTGCCAAATCGAATGAATCGCAAGGAATTCGAGCGAAGTAATAGCCTGTTCCAGCATCATACCAAATATCTGGCGAATAGGCTAAATCATCTATATTATAATGGTAGTCCTCACCAACTCCATCGGGCACAGATGACCAAGTAGTGTCGTGATAATACACCAGGAACACTACACTATCGGTAATTGTCGGGTCGAAGTCGTATGCGGTAATTTCGTTGCAGAATGATACCGGTTCGAATGTAGCATCGCATTCTTCAGCATCTTCATAACCCGTTATTGTTCTTTGACCACCATTATATGGGTCTTCCCAGTCGTGATTTTCTGAATTATCGTAGTTTTCAGGAGTGGGCCAACCGATTGTAGGTGGAGCATAATCGGTCTCGATTCTGAACATATATTCATGGTCGAGCATAACATTACCGGCATTGTCATCGAAGCCCTGGATACGGAGTGTTGCCACACCGTCCATAAGGTCATCGCCAGCAATAATCATATATCCAATCCACTCACGGTCGGTATTCCAGCCCGGCTCGATATCGGCGAGTTCGAGGTCTGGTCGCTCGAAATCTTCTCGAGCACCTTCTCCAGCAACAGCACGCCATATCGGACCATCTCCAACCATATTATAATCTGCGTATCGTTGTGCCAGTGGGAAGAATCCACCGGTAGTGCTTATAGGAATCACAGGGAACCAGTGAGTCCAGCCCTCCGGACGGAATCTTACTATATGTCCGGTGAGAGGGTCTATATCGCGCATATCCATATGGTCATTAAACCATACTCGGACAAATACGGTGCATAGAGCCTCAAAGTTGAACACACCGATTAAACTATCCTGAGTCGCTACATCGGGGTCCCAAGGCAAACGGAACAATGATGGATCCCATTCGGTGAATCCGACAATATCGCCAATCACCGGTGTGGAATCTACAATTGCGCCGGTAGTATCGTATTCATAGTCCCAATCTGTGGTCTCACGGATAGCGGTGCAGAATGCGATACCCTTAACGAAAGGCAAGCCGTTATCCAGACCCATAGGATTAGATTGGACCAGTTGTGAATTACCCAGACGGTCCTGGACAATTGCCTCAGCCCACAATGAGTCTGCAATAAACATAGTGTCTTCATTGAGCACTGTTTCATATACTGTGCCGGTGCCTCTTTCTACACCATGATACAGAGTAATTGGGCTGGCAAGAGTCATAATTCTGGCTATCTGGTTCTCATCGGAGCAATTATGAATTACCAATGACTCATTGGTATATAGATAGTATGTGCCAGGGTTATAAACCAAGTCCAGCGATTCATCGAGGTCAGGATGATACAGGTATCTGAGCACATCGCTACCCTCGACTACCGCAGGCAATGGCCAGGTGGTGGACCATTCGACATCGCTTCCGCCACCAGAACAACCTACTCCGCTATCAAGTATGGATTCCAATCTGACACGAATAGTGTGATTGGTATCGTGACGGAGATTGCAGTTGACTTCCTCATAGCCAGTAGTAGCTACCAGAGAGGAGAATCGAGCAGTAGGTGGTTCCATATCTACGCGGTATGCGAACGAATAATAATGATAATCAGCAATAGTATCAGCATCGGGATAGCCGAACTGATTTGCATTTCTGGTAGCAAATCTAACAATAACCACCAGACTGTCGTTATTGAGGTATCCATATACTGGAGCATCCCAAGTAATATAGAGACTATCTCCAGTGGCGTTTTCCACAGAATCGCGATAGTCGTCGATAAATTCGGGGGCTCTGGGGTCGATTCTCAGCACGGGACCACCCCAATATACATTAGTATCAGCATCGACCAATACCCAATCGGAAAGTAATGTATCGTAATAGAGCACAGAATCGATAAGAGTATCATATACTGCGCCGAGTTGATTGATAGGTCCAATTTGCAGTATTCCACCATCGACACAACCGTGTGTTTCCAGTGCGATAGTATCTCGAAGTGGTGTATAGTGCAGCCAACAATGTTCGCAATCACAATCATACCAGTCCTCATAAGACCAGACTTCTGTTCCGGTGCTGTCGAACAATACCACTCGAGCATACGGTGAATGATTCACCACAGAATCGCTGTATGGATGGTCACCGGCACGGCATTCCCAGATTATAGAATCGGTGCAGGTGTGGACCTCGAAGGTGATGAAATTGAGTCCCTTTGTCCAGTCATCCAGTTGCTCATCGGCAACATAAGTCGAAACCAGACCATTACTGAGTATCATATCAGCAGTATCTGAATCCGAAATAGGATTACTCGGGATTACCCAGTCGTAACCTACTGTTTGTTCCATATCAGAATACAATCCGGACAGGTCGGGTGGATAACGGAACAATTCTGGTGGAAATGCATTCCATCTTACCCATGCGGAATCATTGAACCATCGAACTTCGGTCACATCCAGACTGGGCTGGATAGTGAAGTTCTCGGTATGGACAAGATTCCAATTTGGATTTTCGAAATCACATCTTTGGGTATAAGTTTGAGCTACCAATCCATTACAGCCATAGTTATAGACTACTCCACCAGCACCAGCGTAAGTATGAGCGGTGCATCGCTGACCCCTAACAGTAATCCAGGTATCATACTGATCGCAGGCATCGGTAGGGAATGTGAAACAATCCTCATCGTGATACCAAGCATAATAATCTGGACCACTTGCGCCAGTGTATGGACCAGCCCAAGGTTCTGGGCGTGCAGTCGCCGGGAACCAAGGAGTGTTAGGCTCATCGCCAGCATATATTTCTACATTTACATTATCGTATGGTTCGAAGAAATGGCAGTCATCCGGTCCATCATCTGCCCAGCGCAGAGTAAGTATGGCAGTTCTCTCCGGGTCGTCTGGGTCTCTATCCAGTCTGACTCGGAGTTTTCTATCCTGTCTTACCCAGGTGGTGCAGCAAGGATCGTGGAGCACGCAATAAGCCATATCATCGCCCCAGTATGCAGTAAACCCAGTGCCGGGGCAAGGAGACAGATGGTCTCCATCGTGATATATAAGCAAGGATTCACCGACTGCGATATCATTTACGAATATAGTATCGCTATTGTTGACACTATCTCCATCGCAATCTTCATCATCGGTAGTGGTGATAAACAGGTCGAGTGCGCCGATATTGGCGACATGCTCATCGCACCACAATGGACCGACTCTATCGGAAATATCGGTAATCCAGAATCTTGCCTCGAATGGACATTGCTCGAAGTTGGTAACTTCATAAGTAGGTGGAGTAGGATCTACATAGAATGTAAATCTTGCTACCTGTCGGTCATTGACCACAGGATCTGGCCAGGCATCGGGGTCGATAGTATCTTTTGCCCAATTCATTCCCTGGACAAAATGTCTGAACGGGAAATAATCCTTTGGGGTGCCATCATACCAATATCCAGCAATTTCCTCGCCACCCTCACACCACGGACAAGGACCGAAACCATCGGCATCCTCGGTGCAGGAGGTATAAGCATTATCTGCTGCATAAACAGTCACGCAGACCTCATCACCGGGACGGAACTTCAGTCCAGTGGGGTCGGCAGTAGGATCGAATACCACACGATTGCCCCACCACTCTGTGGTAGCATTGTGATATCTGATCTTTTCTATCACCAGATTTCTATTTTCATCGCCGGCAGGATCGACAGTATTTGGTTCTGAACGAGGATGTCCAGTCAGGTCGGTAATATCATCATCGTTGATAATGAAATTACGGCCGGAGGCACCGCCATAAGCAGGATGCCAGCTACCATCACAACCGCGAACCTTTATATTCATTATAATAGAATCCTTATGCACACCAGACACTCCATAAAATCTCGGATTATATCCATCGGCAATCAGGTCATCGTAATAGCTCGGTTGATCCACATTATCGAAACCGACCAGATCGAATAGGTCAACAGTGATAACCTGCAGTGTATCTGAAGTGACCCAGTTATTAGGTGGATAGAACAATGAATCCGGTGCAGTGGGACCCACCAGGTCTATTCTGAGGATACCCAGAGTATCTGGATGATAACCGATACCAGCATAACCAGGACAACCGAATGCATCGGGCTCAGCCATCACTGGAATATGGTTCTCCTCCATAGTATTTGTGCCGTAATTGGGGTCATTACCATTATAGGAAAATCCAGCGGCACCACACCAACTGGCATCGCCAGACACTTGCAGGTCGATAGAGCCCGGATCGAGATCGGTGGGTTTCTGTGAACCCTGACCGAAATCGGGGTCATCGAAGAATCTGGTGAATTCAATATATACTTTATCACCGGAATTCAATCGGAACAGGTCGGCATCGATGCGACGGAACGGGGCGTGTGTATTGAATATATTTTCGAAGCTAACATACAGGTCGCCAGTTTGACCATTGTCCGCTTCGTCATAATACACACCGGGAGCGGAAACTACCATAGTTCCACCGCCGGGAGTGCAGGCGCAGACATCGTAAGGAATTAAGTCAGCCTCGGTAACAGTAATAACATCTGTTCCGGTGGGTGCGAAGAAACCGGTTTCCTCAGAACCGACTCCCTCACGAAGTATAGTGAATGTAATTTCGAAATCTCTCAGATTGAATCCGGAACCACCAGCACCATTGGGATAAGTGGGACCGTGATTGATAACATCGTGAACGGTGGAATAATCATCATATACTTTAATATGGAATAGCGGTAAGGAATCTGCCAGCCAGGTATATGGGACCTGAACTCCCTCGATTTGATCGCTTCTGTTGTAATTGGTGCCAGAACAGGGAATTGGTAGTGAGGAATAATTATAGAATTCCTTGGTTTCATTATCCAACCAGTCCGATGACGGATAACTATTAGTAGGACATATAAGTTCAGCGGTAGGCGCAGAAAGATCGACTACGAATTGCCACTGCTTTTCAGTCCAATGAATCGAATATGAGCTATAGTCGATAATTTCGGCAAAATTTCCACCGCCAACTTCGCAGGTATCGAAATGAGTATGATAATTTCTATTGAATGCGCGAACGGTTACCTGCACTATAGCACCATCGATAAAGTTATCCAGTTCGTCCTCGGTGACATTATTACCCACAGCAATCCAGAATGAATCCAATCCGCAGGTATCCCTGAGATCATGGACTACACCGATTTCGTGATTGGTTCCAGTGACATCTATCCAATCCAGTTCATAACCACTATGAGCTATACTTATGGGTGGACAGGCACCGGCATTATGGTCGTGAGCACAACCGGGTAAATGACCGGTAGAAATCGCGCCCAACCAACCGTTTCCATTTCCACCATTATATGTCTCGGGTGGATTCCCATGACCGTGCTCGGGAAACTCCAGCGGATTCCAGAAATATATGGAATCTACTCGACAGGGGAAACCACCACCATTTACATAGCGAAGTTCCACTACTACATAATCTATACAGGTCTGCTGATCCTTAACTTTGAATGAGATAAACTGAGTGGAGTCAGCAGTATAAATATATTGATCGCCTGAAGAGTGCATCGGGTCGGAAAGAGAACCCCATTCGTGGGTGGTGGTGGTATCGAAAGTAAATGGAGCGGTCATTCCATCGACGCCCTGAAGATCGGAGTGTGGTCCATTAGAACCGACTCTATTATCGGGATAAAGTGCATAGATAAACGGCGGAATAGTATCCTGACCGATAATTGGTTCTGCACGGCTCCAGCGCTCTGCTTCAGGATTGCTGGGAGCTGACCTATCCGGTTCCACCTCTACATGACCCAGCGGTGGAAGCGAACGATGGTTTCTATCATCATCCACATAAGCATAGAAATCATCCGGTCCGGTGAAACCGATATAGAAAGTATCCAGATCGGAAACGCCCTCGATACCGCCATTTTCACCGACACAACCATGACAACCTGTGGTTTGCAATGCAATCCATATCCTTCTGAATGGAAGATATTCTGCTGGGTCGAGTGCAGACGGAATAACAATAGAATTTTCGAAATAAATAGTGGTTTGCCAAGCATATAGTTGATGTCCATCCACTACTCTATCCAATGCTGGTGCACGAACCCAGTCATAAATTGGGGTGACACCATCGGGACCGAATGTCCCTGGCATAGTATCGAATGCCCAGGTAACAGCGTCTGGTTCACCGATATTTACATCGTGAGTTCTGTTATTTATACCGAGCTGCTCCACAACGGCATTGATGTCAGTTTCATCGAAAATATCATTTTTCGTGTGGTCGGTTACACGCCATTCATCCACATAAAACTGCAATCCAGTGTAATAGTTTTTAGCGGAATCGGGATTGGATGCAGTGATATATGTTGGATAGAACATATCATAAGCGTGCTGTGGATTAATCGGTGCGATGTCCTCATTGGGGTCGAAATCGTAAGTTCCCCACATAGTGACTTTCATACCAGCAATTCTGATTCTATCGGTTGCTGCACGAAGGTCTAATCTGAGGACTGCTCTATCCGTGCGGACACGAATCAAGTCCTCATCGGGGGTAGATTCCATATCGATTCCCCAGAGACCATACACAGGAGTTTCCTCGATAGTGGCGGTAGCGTGACCCTCATAACCAACCCATTCATTTTCACGGGCTGGAGTAAAGCTGGCTACGGAGGAAAAACCGGGTAAATACCAGCTGGGTATCTGCGCTACACCACCGGGTCCTGTTCCAGGATACTCCGAGGGATAGCCCTCCACAAGGTTGAACACATTAAAATATTGCCAGTCACTTCCGGTCTGGGCGAAAGTTGCGCCAAACATAATGAGAAGACTGGCGAACACTACAACAGCTGCTCCTCTGCCTCTCATACTCCTCTCCTTTCGGAAAAAGGTTTTACTTCCTAATAACGCCAACAACTTACCGACTGTGCTTACTCCCACTTCTTACCTCCTGTTGAATATTTTGTTTCTTACACCTTTTCTTTTCATTACTCTCTCTTCCACACTATCCCTATTTCAATGAACACAATAATAAACAACGATACTTCCCCTTTCTCAAGGAGCAGTTCATCGTCCTTTGAACAAATCGTTGGCAAAATCTATTATACTGGCTCGATATTGTCAAGCCATTTTTAAAAAACTTTTTTCTCTCCCCAAACATATTTTTAAGAATACTCATAACTCACTGTGTTGTCAAGGGAAACTTTTAATTACTTCAGAAACCACTATACCAAAGCCTGGTTATCAAGTCCAGTTTAGCTTCCCATTGTGTATAGTTTACTCCTTCAACATTATTCAAATTGGAAATTTTGTCAAACAAAAAACTACTTCCTATCGCAAACTGTCCAGAAAAATTTTCAAAATTCCAGTCCAAACCATCACACCAAACAGAAATTTTCCCGCCGATTTTTCTTTCTACTATTCCCGATGGAAATTGTTGTGTCCATTCGGGTTCGTCTATCCACGGTGCAGTCCATTGGTCATCTATTCGACCAACACCTTTTCTAATATAATGAAATTCTAAATTTCCGCCATAAAATTTTCCAAAAAAGTTGGTGTTCGCCGAAATTTTGTAATAATCATTTCCTTCGCTGGCGCCCAATGGTCGATTTTCATACAGATATCTATTCCACGGCAATTCTTGATTAAATGTCCACGGAGTAACCAGTTCATATCTAAGTGATTGAGTCAAAAGAATCGGTTTTGATAGCAATGCGACATCACTCTGCACGGCAAAACCTGCCTCGACCGGTTCTCTATCGGCAGCTACTTCTCGTTCTATTTGGAAATCATCCAATATTCCCTCAGCCTGAAACCTGAATGGTGGTATTAGCACTTTCATATCCAGGCTCCACAGTGTATTGTCATCCCAGCGATGATTCAATTGCTCGCCGTGAAATGCGTAAAATGGAAGTATATAGTATAATTCGATTTGTCTTCCCACTCCCCCATAAATCATAAGTTCATTAAATGCAATCTGGAAATGTTTCCAGGTAAGTTGAGCACGATGTCCACTTATATACCTATTATATATAGTCTTTGTGGTGTCCTGAATTTCGGTATATTCATCCAGTTGACCCACGAACCATAGTATATTGAAGTGTTCGCCAAAATCTATGGATGCCTGTATTCTTTCATAAGGTTTTATTCCCGAGAGTGCCATTCCCAGACCGGTTTTCAAATAATCTCTGCCAATCTGGAAATATGTATTCTTGCCTGTGTATCGAGCATATACCTGGTCAGCCTTGCCAGCTATTCGTTCCCAGCGGACTCCATAGTATTCGGGGTCGGAATAATATCCGCTATCCAGACGATATATTCCCAGCAATGACCATTTGCCATAAGTTCCACCCACGCCGAAATTCATTTTTCCGAACTTATCCAATTTTTCATTTTGTGAACGATAGCGTAGCCAAATTCCAGGGTTCCAAATCACGAATAGGTCGTTCTTTATAATGTATGGAGAAATCAATCTCAATGAGCGATTCGTCCAGAGTGCATCGGGATAATTCTCCGTGATATCTAAAATATCTCTTACTGTGTATGGTGCTATAGAATATGTAATAGGAATTTTTCCTCGCAGTTCCAACTCCCGTATCAATCGATTCAGATTATAATCGGTATTGAGAGTAAAATCGGCTGGTGGCGAACCGATAATATCGAGCAATTCATCCACATCGGCGGAGATACCCAGTCCGCCAGCGAAAACAGCAATATATAATCCAAAAATCATTGTGAACAAAATCCGGCGCATAATTATTACTCCCCGAGTAAGTTCCTCAACATCTGGAGTTGTCTTCGTAATTCGTCATTTTCTGCTTCCAGTTTTTTTATCTTATTATAAATTTCCGAATCTATATCGGTTTTACTTCGATTGTTTTTCTCGTTTCTGTTTTGAACACCTTTGCAGGCATTCAATTCGCCGATAAGTCCACTCCATAATGCAGCATCGAACCGCCACTCGCTTTGTGGATAATCGGCGACAAGTTGTTCGAAACTTTCCACAGCGGAGGAGTATTCTCCCAGAACCGTTTCCAGATAACCTTTCTTATATAATGCCTCATCTGCATATTTCCATTGCGGATATTTTTCTATTAGTTGGGAAAATGCGAAATGAGCTTCATTGAATCGGTGTTCTTCCATAGCCTGTTCTCCTCGTCGAAACAACCCGGCTGGAGTATTATCTCTTTCTTGATATCGATATGCGCATCCTGAGAAAATAAATCCCCAAATGAATAGATATATTCCATATATAGTATATCGCTTTCTCATCGTTTATGCCACTCCGGCTTTCTTTTGGTTCAAAATAATTTCATATCCACCGAAAGTATTTCCACCTGAATTTTTCAGATGCTTTTTAATTTTCGATGCGATATTAGCGATCTGGTCTGGAGTCACTGGTGAGCGTTTTGGGTCGATATCCACTATGGCGACAGTGATAGCGAAGAATGGAAAAAATCTTTTCGTTCCGTGCCTGTCCAATCCCTGAATGCCATTTCTCTTTCTATCTTCGGGATCATAAAATTTAGGTGCAGATTCTTTCACCTTTCGGACAGCATATTCCGCCATTTTTCTCATAGTATAGGGATTTCCTACCACCACGAAGTCGTCTCCGCCGATGTGTCCGAGAAAATCATTGGGAGAACCTTTCTGCTGGATAGCCTCACGAAGAACTTTAGCGACCAGCAATATCACCTGATCGCCTTTAGAAAATCCATATCTGTCATTATATGGTTTAAAATTATCTATATCCACATATGCGACCGAGAACAATTTTCCAGTTTTTATTGTCTCCGTAATAGTCCTGATTATTTCCTCGTTTCCTGGGAGTCCTGTGAGCGGATTAGCGGAGCGACTGGAGCGCATTCGTCGCAATATACTTCTCAGGCGCGCTGGAATTTCTCGATAATCTATTTCATCCTTGACCAGATAATCATCTGCGCCACCATCGAATCCTCGCAATTTATATCCGATGTCGTCCATACAAGTGAGCAAAACCACCGGAATATGTGCGGTAGCATAGCTATTTTTTATTTTCTGGCACACTTCCAGTCCATTCATTTTCGGCATATTAACATCCAGCAGGATTAGGTCTGGTTCTATGGACGATGCCAGTTCCAAACCTTTTAATGGGTCATCACAAGTGACCACATCGAAATGATTTGCCTTCAATCTCGCCTGAAGGACTTTCAGGTTATTTATTTCGTCGTCGATAAGTAATATTTTTTCTGCCATCATTGACCCCCCTTTCCCGATAGGTCAGGATGATGATATACTATACATAATATATAAATAAGCTTAATTTTTCCTTCTTTTCCCCCAGTATAAACTTTGTTTCGGGCAATACTTAATACAATCATTGCAGGCGATACAATGTTCACTTCGGACAGTAATATTTCCAGTCAAATCGATACCCATAGGACAAGCTTTATTACATAATCCACAGTTATTGCAGAGTTCGAGATTCATTTTCACTGCAAAATGCGATAGCGGGACGAACAAGCTGGTCAATCCACCGTATGGGCACACATATCGACAGAATCCTCTTTTCACTCGCACGGAAAGGAGCAACCACAGTATGAGAAAACCTATAGCGACTATCGGTATGGATAATTTCCACATAGCGCATAACCAAAATGCTGGACAGGCGAACTGACATATTAATAAACCTTTGAAATAAGTCAGCACCAGCAGGATTATGATTATTCCGAAGGAAAAAATTCTCATTTTCTCATTGAGCCAATGAGGTATTCTGTGTGAATGGATACCGATTTTTTGTCCGCAATTACCTAAAAATTCAAAGAGCGTTCCCAGTGGGCATATCCATCCGCAAAATACTCGTGGATACACCAAAGTAACCGCAATCCCTGCGATTCCAATTATTATCCCCCATATAAAGAATAATCTCGTTTTCAATTTAATCATCAGCACTGGGACTTCGGCGAGTGCCCAGGGACAAACATAATGAGCACCAGCGAAACCCCAGAAATATCTTACTATCACAACAAATATCACCACAAACAATAATTGAATCACAGAGCGCAAGGGATTATTAAAAAACAATCTCCTCGGGTTATAGTTCATATTGTTCATAATTATAAGAATAAAAGTAGGTTTTGGCAAGTATTTATTTTTATTATCTATATTATTTTTATAACCCATTGAGTATCAT
>QNEG01000004.1 GCA_003645115.1 bacterium
AAAATATGCGATATATAATCACCATAGTAATTTCAATCGGCATTCTGTGCGCTGATAATTCTGGCTGGCGATTTAATTTCTCTGTCCAGTCGGGACGCTCACAGGAATTTACAATCGGAATGGATACTGCTGCTACTGTTGGGTTCGATAGAGGTTTGGATGTTCCTGCACCGCCTGCTTCTATGGCGCCACCATCGGGTTTTTATCCATATATAGCATTCGTGGATACAAATTATCAATATCTCGACGCTGCGTGGGCAGATATTAGAGCAGTGGGCGATAGCGCAGAATGGAAAATAATTATTCACAATCCAACCGATAGAACTACTATCAAATGGAACCCAGATTCTATTCCCCCAGGAATTATTCAAATCAATGGTATCGGCATACGGAAATTTAGTGGCGAGTATGAAGTCGCTAAAAATGAAACATCGATAGTCATAACATATTTTCGGGAGCAAATGAAACCAGTGGAGGCTACATCGATAATCGAATTCGAACTGGAAGAAGCGAGCAATGTAGTAATAAAAATTCGGGACAGTGGAGGGAGAGTGAAAGATATTCTCGAGTTGGGAACATTGGTAAAGGGTGAGTATCGTCGTAAATGGAATGCCGAGGGACAAGAACCCGGAATTTATATATATAATGTCTATGCCAATGATAATTTGATAGCTACCGGGAAAATTGCGATAGTGGGTGAATAATTCCGATAATGACTAACGCGCAAGATAGAACAGCTTTAATAATCTGTGGACCCACCGCCAGCGGGAAAACAGAGATAGCTGAATTAGTGGCTAAAAAACTCGATACCGCAATCATTTCTGCTGATTCCCGTCAGATATATAAGCATTTGAATATCGGGACTGCAAAACCACTCGATTCCACCATTCAGCATCATATGATAGACATTATCGAACCCGATGAGAGATTCAATGCGATGCAGTTTGTTCAGTTGGCAATCAATTGGATGGATAAAATAGCACAATCTGGCAAGATTCCTATAATAGTCGGTGGAACGGGATTGTATATTCGGGCACTGACCCAGGGAATTTTTCCCGGCGAATTCAAGGATGATAATGTAAGGAAAGAACTTAAGCTGAAAAAAAAACAGGGCGAAAATTTATATACAATGTTGAAAGATGTGGACCCAATCGCTGCTGGCAAAATTAATCCCAAAAACTATGTTCGTATCGAGCGAGCGCTGGAGGTTTACATAGTGTCCGGAAAACCAATATCATACTGGTGGGAATATCAAACCAAACCGCCATCCGATTGGAATTTTAAAAAATTTGCTATCCAGATGGACAAGAAAACACTATACAAACGAATAGAGGATAGAACCGAAAAGATGCTACAACAGGGATGGATAGAGGAAGTTCGGGATTTACTGGGAAAAGGTATTTCGCCGGATTGCCCGGGATTGACATCCATAGGTTATGGGCAGATAGTTCGATACATTCGAGGTGAAATAGATTATGAGCAGATGTTCAACGATATAGTCAGAGATACAAAAAGATATGCAAAACGGCAGATTACCTGGTTCAGAAAGGAACCCGATGTCCATTGGGTTGAAGTCGGTAAATCATCACCAGAACAGATAGCAGATAAAATTATCAATTTGTTTTTTGAATAATAGATTCTATTTTTTACAGACTCGATAGGTAGCGTTATATGAACGATGAACAAAAGATAAAATATAAAAGAACGAATACTCGACCGGTAAAAGTTGGCGATGTAATCATCGGTGGAGATTCACCTATCACAGTGCAATCTATGGCTAAGGTGCCGACTACCGATGTTTCAGCTGTGCTCGACCAGTGTGAGCGAGTATTTCGAGCAGGTGGAGATATTTTCCGAGTCTCTATTCCAGATAGCGATTCTGCTGATGCACTAAAGGAAATAGTGAAACATTCGCCAATCCCTATAGTGGCGGATATTCATTTCGATTACAGATTGGCACTGGAATCTCTCAAAAGTGGTGCACATAAATTGCGAATAAACCCCGGGAACATCGGTTTTTCAGAACGAGTAAAAATTATTGCCAAAGAAGCGAAAAGTCGAAATGTCCCCATCAGGATTGGAGTGAATTCCGGTTCTATTCCAAAAGATATATTAGAAAAATATGGCAAGCCCGATGCCAGAGCATTGTTGGAATCTGCAGAGCGAGAAATTATTATTCTTCAGGAAATTGGGTTCGAGGATATAATAGTATCGCTCAAATCGACAGTCCCTCAAATCACTCGGGCGGCAAATGTAATGTTTGCCCAAAAATATGATTATCCATTGCATCTGGGTATCACAGAATCTGGATTCGGCTATCAGGGAATAGTTTCCTCATCGACTGGATTGGCTATAATACTCGATTCTGGGATAGGCAATACTATTCGTGTTTCTTTGACAGAATCACCCGAGACCGAAATTCGTATTGGTCGAGAGATATTGCGCTCGATGGGCTTAAGAAGATATGGAATTAGGTTGATAAGCTGTCCCATTTGTGCTCGATGTAAAGTCCAACTTAAATACATTGCTGAACGAATATGGAATAATATAAAGGATATGGATGAAGATATCACGGTGGCAGTTATGGGATGTGAGGTAAACGGACCGGGTGAGGCAAGATTTGCCGATATTGGAGTCGCCTGTGGTGATAAAGTTGGACTGATTTTCAAAAATGGAGAACCGATAAAAAAAGTGAAAGATTCCGAGATAATAGCTGCTTTATTGGATGAAATAAATGAGTTAATCGATACCCCGAGATAGTGTTGGTGGGAATCCCCAAAAATCTGCAAAAAAATAGAAAAAAGGAAACATTTTGCTTGACAAATGATAAAATATTCATATCATCGCCGTCGTAATGGGGATTGTAAAATCCACTGCACAAAATTATCAGGAGGTATAAAAAATGGGAAATCAGGATATAATCGAACAGTTCATCGAGGCACTGGAGGAGGGGGGATTATCTCTCACTCCAAAACAGATGCAAACCATTCTCGATGCACTATGGGATTTGAATGCCGATTTGTTCGAGGAATGCGGTTATGCTCCTCTGGACGAAGATTATTACGAGGATGAAGAAGAAGAGGATTTCTAATCCATTTCATTCAAGCAATTGTTCTTTTTTAAAGAGGAAAAATGTCAAAGAAATGTAAGAAGGGGAAATCTTCCACCCCAAATAGCACAAATGATACCTCTCAAAAAGTTCCCCCGAAAAGCGAGAAAAAAATAAGCAACTATAGTAATTAAATCGCAATCCCCAGAATTAAATTTATAAAGCCTCGGAAACCAACCGGGGCTTTATAGTTTCGGAACAATTAAGCAAACAAATAAATATTCATTATAATATAACACCGAATGAAAATAATTCCTCCTCGAAAAATACAATGATATTTTTTATGGGAAAAATATCTTGCAATTTGAGATATTCGAGATAATTTGTTAGAAAATAAACGATGAGGGATTAATGAAAGGTATCGCACATTTTTCCATAGGAGTAGCAGTCGCCACATTCATTCCCGGAGTGATGGAAAGTGCGGTTCAGGGACACACTTATGATTTACTGGTAGCTGGAGCATTCGGTTTGCTTCCAGATACTCTCGATTTCAAATTCGCCCGATTTTTCGAGAAAGAGGATTTTGTGGTCGATCCGGATCCATTCGACCCCGATCCGCAAGCAATGGCGCAAACTATCGCCGATGCAATAAATACTGCTAATCGCACAGGGAAAGAGATTCGAGTGAAATTTCACACTATGCAACTCGCACCGGACCGGTGGCAGAAATATGAAATCGGATTCGATACTGAAAATAGGGAAGTAATAGTAAAAATCGGACCGGTAGTATCCACCAGCCAGCAACCATTCGAAGGAACTGAACCGCCGCCGGATAAAGCCGAGGGCAGAGTGAAAGTGAAACCCGGAATAATTCACACTCACGATAAACCGAGTCGAGTGGATATCCTTTCCGGACCGACTATCGGTTTCAAACCTCGCTCGGGAGATAATGTGGAAGTAGTATTTATTCCGTGGCATCGGCAATGGTCCCACAGTTTCACTCTGGGACTATATTTAGGTCTCGCCGCCTGGATTTTATTCGGTTGGTATTGGGCATTGATGGTAGCGTTGCCGTTCTGGGCGCATGTCGCCGTTGACTGTATGGGATTTATGGGTGGAAATCTCGCCTGGCCATTTACAAAGGAAAGAACATCGGGATTAAAACTGTTTCACGCCAGTGCTCCTCTGGCTAATTTCTTCGGAGTATGGACATCGGGATTGATTATAATATACAATGCCAATGCGGTGGCGCACCAACCTCAATTCTCTATGGGACCGCTTAAATATTTCGGAATCTGGCTGGGAATACCAGCGTTAATTTCTGCGCTATATGTATATTTCGGCAAAAAGCATCGTAAATTAAAAGAAGAACAAGAACAGGAAAGAGAATTATTGGATGAAATTTCCGATGGCGCAGAACTCGGTTCGGGAAATGTAAGAAGATAATATGTCCATATAGTCCCGTAGATTACCCGAACAATTGCAGTATCCTATTTTTCAGATAATCTTCCGGTTCGACCTGTAATTCTATACTGGATACCCAAAAGTTTTCGCATATTTCCACTGGCAGTTTAACAGCGTCTTTCATAGTGACCAAAATCACATCGGCATTACTATGACCAGCATTTCTAATCACTCGTTTTACCTGTGTATCAGAATAGAATCGATGGTCTCGGAACCATTGTGTTCCAACCACATTAACTCCAACCTGTTTAATCGATTGCTCGAATCTTTCGGGAGTAGCTATTCCAGCAGCCAAAAATACTTTTTTATCCTTTAGTTCATCAATACTGTATATTTGTTCCCATTTGTGGATAGGAAAAACACCCTCCACAATAATTTTACTGGTTAACAAAGTAAATTCTTTCAATTTTGAATTTATGGATTGGAATTTATCCTGGGGAACAATAAAAATGGCATTATGCAAATTTTGTAATCTCCATAAACCCTCCCTGCGCGAACCGAACGGAAATATGTAATCCTCGAATTCATCTCCCGCTAATGCGATTATGTCGAGATTGCGTTTCATTTGCATCCTCTGAAATCCATCATCGAGAATGAACACATCCACATCGTGGACGATTTTCATTCCGCTTTCATATCTGTTTGGATGAATTACCACCGGGACATCGTGCAATCGTTTTGACAGCACCAACGGTTCATCACCAGTATGGCGCCAATTTTCATCATTATTGGGCAAAATTATTCTGCGTCGAGTCTTTCTGCCGTATCCTCGAGTAAGTATCGCTGGTCTAAGTTGATTTTGGCGAATTATTTTTACTATTTTTTCGGTCAGTGGAGTTTTTCCGGTCCCGCCGAATTTAAATCCACCGATACTTATAACCGGTCTCGGCAATTCCTTAATGGATAAGATTCCCTTTTGATACAATTTCCATCGTAACCATAATGGGAAAGCATAAATTTTCTCAATCCTGTTCACCGTGGTCATTTTCCTGAAATTTAAACTGTTCGATTTTATCGGCGATTTTCTCTATCATCTTTTCCAATTCTGCAGTGGCATTACGAAATCTTTTCAGGAATCGTTTCGATTCTCTTTCCAGAATAAGAGTGACAAGAGCTGGTGGGTCCAGCGCACGATTACTGCCATCCAATCGAATTCGATAACATCCTGAAGCTGAACAATATGGTTTATCTGCGCCTTCAGGAATAATAATTTCTACGAATGGAATTCCGCCAGCCCAATGTTCCTCGAAATCGACCGCAATAGCCGGTAAACAACTGGAAGCTTTATTATTGATATTCAATTTCAATTCATCGGTCAGTGGACATCCCATAACACGACCAGCCTTACTGCCATCATCCAGACGAACTTCCTCCACACCTATCAATATAGAGCCACCAGAACCATTAGCCATCGCCACCAAATCTTCTGGACAAACTGCCTTTACATTCTGTTTAAATTCTCGCTCGGTATCCTCGAAATCCAGAAGATAATAATTCCCATCCTGTCCTTTTCTAATCGGGAAATCCATATCATTCAAATTTCTTCCATAACTTGCCAAATTCTTTCTGATATATCTTGGCAACTTCTGGAGATTCGATTATCACTATATTTTCAAAATTATACTTTTGCGCCGATGCAGTCCAATTATACGAACCAGTAATCACAATTTGTGTATCTATCACTGCGAATTTATTGTGCATCAATCCATCGCCGATATGCACACGAACAGGTATCCCACTATTATGGAGGTATCGTTTCTTGGAATAATGTCCTGCGGATTGCTCTCTATCCATTATCACTCTGACCGAAACTCCTCGCTTATTGGCTCTTACCAAAGCATTTGAGATAGGACGACTGGTAAAAGTATATATGGAAACATCCACAGTCTTTTGTGCATTGTTTATACAATCGACTATGGCATCAGAACAGTCGTCATCTGGTGAGAATAATGGAGTAATTTTGCATTCTCTCGTCTGGACAGCATAAGTGGGATTGTCGCTACCATCGGCGAAATGTTCCCACACCAAAAGCAATACCAGTGCGATAATTATAATGGCAATTCCAGTTGATTTTTTCCCTTTATTCCCCATAATAAACCCTTCGGTTAATATGAATTACTCTTTAAAGTTATAAGTAGAATCCATTTCGTCAATTTATAATTGGATAGAAAGAAATAATGGTCATTGCTTTTCTGCTAAAATGACTTTCTTTTTGTTTCCCAAAATTAAAAAATGGACAAATCCCAGTATGAAGCCGATACCATAGGCAAAATGAATGGTCGGGAATACTATATTTAACATAAGAATCAAGAATGTTTTTCTTTTTATTGATTCGCGAATAGCAACAATTTCCAACAAAACGATATAAGGAATCAACACAAATGCAAGTGCATATTTTCCGTATTGCCAAAATGGAGTAATGATAATGGCACATAGCAGAGCGAGGACAAAAATAGATGGGACTAAATGTCGAGGTCTGACTGCGCGAATGTGTTGTCCAATCATAAACGCATGCCATCTGGCACTATCGAAATATTGACGCCATAATGCTTTAATAGATGGGCGATTGTGATAGTATAATTCCAAATCTGGCTGGAACCAAAATTTTGCTCCACCAGAAAAGCACCGCTGATTAAATTCATAGTCCTGATTTCTGGTCAGTCTTTTATCCATCAATCCATATTTATCGAACAGTTCTCGTTTATACAGGCAAAGCATTGGATTGTCTATCCATCCGGGATTATTGCTAACCCGAGCGTGAGCATTACCGATACCAAACGGTGATTCCATCGCTGTGGCAATGGCGACATCCAGCAGTGAACCCTTTCCAGAACCTATGGACACTATCCTCGAGCTTACTCCATCCGCATTTTTTTGCTTAAGTATCTCCACTGCTCTTTCTATATGGTCTGGTGGCATAAATGAATGAGCTATCATCAACTTTATCAATTCTCCAGAGCAGTGGGAGATTCCGATATTCAACCCATTGGGAGTATCTCCGTTGGGGTTTTCGAACATCTTTGCGGGAATATCGGTGCTTTGGATAAATTCTTTCATTATTCGAGCAGTAGAATCCTCGGAGGCACTATCCACTAATATCACTTCTAACAAATTGTGAGGATAGGTTTGAGACTGGACTGATTGTAAACATTCCTTAAGATACCGTTCCTCATTTCGAGCTACGATTAGGATACTTACTTTCATTGTCCTCGACGCTTTGTCCTGGAATTTTTCTCGCTGGTGCGACTATTAATCTTACTTCGGCTCGAATTCGATTTCTTCCAATTATTATAACTTTTACTCTTATTGGATGACTTTTTCGTTTCATCATCAGAATCATCGGAAAGAAACAGTTTCCGCAGTAAATCATCTACTCCATCGCCATCTTCATCGGTAAAATAATCGTATTTATCCTCATTGTCAGATTTCTCGGTTTCAGTGGATTCATTTTTCGATGATATTACTTTTTTCACACTATCGGGCTTTGCGCTCTGATTTTCAGTAGAATCGATAGTATCCGTTTGTTGAGCAAAACAGAGTCCGACCAGAAGTATTATTATTGCTATTTTTACTATCATTTTCATAATCATCATTCCTGTTTTCATAATTATAATTACTTCACAGTTGTATGCAAGGATTTTATGAATGATTATTTAGTCCTGATTCGACTTCCCCTTTTCTGATGATTTCCACTGGAGTGTGAACTCGATGAGCGAGTTCGACTAATAGAGCCACTACTTCTCGCTGATGATGTATTCCTTTCTCGGTAAGTGTCATCTTGTGTTCTATAAGATGATGTTGATGAAGTAGTGGATTTAGTTCTGCGCCAGCTTTCCCCAGAAGACGAGCCTCGATATCGGGTGGTAGAATGTGAACTACCGGTGGAACCTGTGGTTCGATATGTGGTGGTGCTACCTAATCCTCGCCGTCTGACAAAATCTCTGCCGATATCATTGTATGAGTAGCTTCCACTCATTCTCACTGTTCTTCGATATACCCATCTGCCCTCCACATAAACATAACTACATCCTGGACAGGGATAAGAATAATATTCATATCTGCACCATCCCGAGTAGTGGGGATTGTATCCATAATAGATTCTGATAATCCTTCTCCAGCAGGGGGGCCATTCCCAGTATGGTCTTTGCCACCAATATGGTTCCCAGCAACAGCAGCAACAACAATCATCACAAAAATCCCAGGGGTCCCAGAAATCGAGGTCGATATGAATCCAGATATCCGAATCATAACAATTACAGGGATTAGCATTGGAGACATCGGGAATTAGGAGCAAAATGCCTCCAATCATAATGACCATTGCGATTGATAATTTCTTAAACATCGTTCACCTCCTGATTATTTTGTTTTTATTTTCTTATCAAATTTCACTGAATGCCTAATTTTTCTCATTTTGCCATTATATTCGAATGGATTATTATTATCGACAATCAATTCTGGATTGCCATAATCGGTCTGATATGCCCAATCGAAATTGATATAGTTATATCCTATGTATGTGATACGAATGTGAGCGAAATGATTATCCGCAGTCCAAACAAGATATGAATATCCTGGGAGTAATTCGACATTTGCGCCCGACATCCAACCCTCCTCGGGAGCCCAATTTACATCTGCCAATTCTGATGTGGGTCCATATATCAATAAATCTGTGGAGGAATTCGCAGCTTGCATATAGTATAGTCCTTCCATTTCATCATAACCGAAATAAACATCTGCGCTGGGATAATCGTATGGAACCACCCAATATTCGGAGAAATCATATCCTGCATCGTCGGGATATTCTTCAACAATATATACTCTTTCTCCATATCCCTCTGGTCTGGGAGTATCGAATACCATATCTGCGGATAAATCGCTTTCATTGCCCCAGATATCATAAGCCGATATTGCATAATAATATGTCTCGCCATTGCATACATCTCTATCTACATAGTATGCTGATGGAGTTTCTGCGATAAGGTAATAGTATCCGGTTTCGGAATAACCTCTCCAGACAGAATATCCGGCAAGGTCGCAGGCGATGACAGGATTCCAATAAATCCTGACACATTGGTCGCCGGTAACCGAATACACTCCTGATGGAGTAGCTGGTGGAGTCCAATCCTCGCAACAAGGGTCATTACAGCAAGGGTCGTCGCAATAATAATGCCAAGTGGGATTATCGCAACCCATTATAAAAAGTGCGATAATTGCGGTGAATAAAATTATCCGTTTCATATTATCCTCCAGTTTTATTTACTCTTTCGGATATAGAAAAGCAAAATGTGTGCCAATTGGATAATTTATTGCTATTCATTATATTACGACAGCAGGGACAAATAATAATCATTGATTTGAACAATATTTGTGCAATCTTGGAGAAATAATAGCACAGAAAGAAACCGAGATAATGGAGTGTCCGCTCACATTCTTCAGATGAAATAAATAATGAATTATTCTCCCGGGTTTCTCGATTATCTAATAAATATCGCTTTTTTTATAATTTCCTGGTCTGCGGTGGTCAAACGAATCAAATAAATCCCGGATGGAATTTCGGCACCATCCATATCGGTGTTTCCCCAGACAAAATTATGCACTCCAGCGAAATAATTTCCATCGGCTATGTTAGCCACTATCCTGCCGAAATAATCCAAAACATCCACATTCAATTGGGCAGGATAAGGCAATTTCACCTGTATAGTCTGTGTGGAATTGAAAGGATTAGGCGTCAATACAATCTGGATATTATCCGGTAATTGTGATTTCCAGTCATCGATTGAGCTGGTATCTATTGCTACCGGTGGTTTCGTGGTAAACAGTATCGCCGTTCCCGAGTCGATATCTGCGGCGTGTGAAGCCAACTCTCCGGCAAATTTATATTGAATTGCCACACTCCTGGAATGGTCCTGGATACCTATGGTAGAATATTCAGCCAGTGCATTGTGATTCTCCTCGAGACTATCTATATCTGCTATATCCCGATACTGAAATATTATCTCGCCGAATCCATAATGAGCGGGATAATATTCCGGGTCACGAAGTATAACCTGAAACCATTCCACAGTGGTATCATCGTGGCCATTTACTGTATGCCATTCTACCACAAATATGTTCTCTTCTGAAATATATCGATAGAAAACATCCATATAATCCTCCAGATGTGGGTAGAGGTCATCCCAGAATGGACAAATCATCGCCGGCGGACCAGATGGATCAGGCAATGGTCGATTATAAAAATTATTGTATATCCAAACTGGAATCTCGCCCATTGCTAACCAACCATTATCCGATACGCTGATAGAGTTATATGTTCTGCCATAATATACAAAATCGAATGGCAAGGGTATAACTACGGTCTCATCATCTTCCAGTCCGATAGCGGTTCCCTCACCGCCATAATACGGAGAAATTTCTATCCAATCGAATGTAGGTGCTCGACCGGATTCTATATCGGTATTATCATAACAGAAATATCCATATATATCCGGTCCGCCGAATGTGCTGGTGGAAATTTCGCCAATCAATATGGGAATCGACAATTCCTGATAGTAATATCCATCATCGAATGAAATTTCTATTTGGTCGATTATTCCATTTATCAAACCTGAGTCTGCGGTAATTGTAATTTCCGGGTCGATACTCTCCGAACCTGCCGGCGATATAGCCGGGATATTCGTGCTGACGCTTTCCAGTGTTATTCGATACCCTCCCGATGCTACCACATTCGCTGTCCTGCTGGCTACCGAACCAACATTCTTTAAATATATAACCATATCCGCGGTTTCCCCGGGAGATAATATGCCATCATCCACCGCATATATAGTATCCAATTCCATTTCTGGCGAACCGATTATGAAAGTATATGATGCCGTATCCAATTGTTCGCCAGAGCGAGAAAAAACGAATTCCAATGCCAATTCAAAACTATCGGGAATATTGGATACCATTCGAATTATAATCGGTTCTTCGAATATCGAACTCTCTCCCGTCTCGATGTTTGGCATAATTACATCATTCTGCAAAATATCGAATTCCTCTCGCTCCAGAATAGTAGCCTGTAAATTATCGATGGCATCCTCTGATTCATTTTTTACTGTGAGCCATAGCTCTATTGTCTCACCAGGAGAGATTATTCCATCGTCGTTGCCATCACTCTCATCGAGCATATCATCATCCACTATGCAATCTTGAATAGTGATGGCGTTCATCTCGCCAGCAATTGGAATAGTAACCATATATGGAACATAATGTGGTTTGCTAATCACCACAGAGATACTATCGTGTTCTATAGTCTGTTCAGGTGGAATTGATATGGTCGCAGTTCCCGATTCATCGGTGAACATAGTGTATGGGTCGTCATCGTGGAAAAACCATACCGAGACCAGTGCATTCTCCAGCGGAGCAGAACCCGAGTATGCATACACTGGAATACGAGAATCACCGGGATTTAACTGTTCGGGTAATATAGTTTGGATACTATCCGGGATTGTCCGCCACAAATTCACCGATGGGTCTCCCAATATATTATATACATATCCATAGTGTTCGACTCCATCGCCGGGTGCTCTATTATCAGGGTATGCGAGAAACATAGTCATTTTTGCTCTCAATACACACTGTCCGAATGTGGATAAATTTTCTTTCAAGAAAGCCCAATAAAATCCCTCGCAGTTGGGATTATTCCATTTTGTGTGTGTATCATGGTCTGATGGACCATAGAAATCCACAGCACCTTTGGGATTTACTGGGGTTCCCGCTCGTATCCATGCTTCACCGAAACAAGGGTCGGTAGTGGGACTATCATAATCCCCTGTCCCGCAGACTATACTGGTAACAAACGGTAGCATACCGGAGTTATTCAGTCCGAGGACATCGCCCACATAAAAACTCGGGAATGTCCATCCGGCACTACCACCCCATCCACGATAATTTATGAATGATACACCGTCATCGATATATGCCGATATTTCCGATGCACCTCGAGGACAAGTGCTACCATAGCAGAAAAATGTATCCGCTTCTTCATAACCATTATTCAATGCCAATTCCCATACCCATAGATTGACTAATCGAGGAGTGGTCGGTTGTGGAGAGCCACAACAATTCGCCGCTACCAAAGTGGCTCGAGTCAGCCAATCCGAACCGGAAACAAATGGGTCGGATTCATATTGTATCACTTTTGCGGAATATGTCTCCGCTTCGGTTTCCAAATCGATTGCCAATCTTCCCACCATAATATCGGAAAAGTAGTCATCGCCATCCACGAGTGAATACTGATGGTCTGATGGATAAGTTTCCTCGGTGAATGGACTATAATAATCGTAATCTGGCAGATACATTCCACCCATTACGCAATCACCACACAGGACTACATAATCCGGTGGGAATTCCCAGTTATCGTATGCATTTTGAATGTAGGACATTATTTCTGCGCTGGATGGAGCATCTCCGCCACCGATGTCCTCGTATGATAATGCGGTTCTCACTCGAAGTCCTTGTCGTCTTTTCCAGTTGAATAATGGCTCCAGCTCATCGAAAAAATCATCCCTGACTATATATAATATGGTGCCTCGTTGTAATTGCCTATCGCGTTCAAAATACCAGTAATTCGCAATCACTGACCGATACAATGCCGCAAACGGTTCCGAAATATAATCCGGCTGGGACTTTGCATTACGAGTATCTCTGTTATCAAAACTGATTCTGACCCTAATTTTTCTGGCAATTCGCAACACATCAGCTTTTGCATCGTATCGAAATGGATAGAAATTTACCGGCACTACCCGGAAATCTCGCATTATTCCTGGAGAACCCAGAGTCACCGCCTGCTTACCATATATTCCACCACTGTATGCGCTCTCATCATACTCGAAATCTTGACTACTTTCAGGCGTCTGAACGGGATATAAACGAACTCCCTCTAATCTCTCCCATTCTATAGTTTCTACATCTACCGACGGATATTTGTCATCTGGCACAGCAATAAGTGTGCTCCACACGGGTATTTCTGGAGTTCCCACCTGTCCTATGAAACCACCTGTGGGGATATGAAATCTCACGAATTCGCCATACTCTGTGGAAATTAGTTCGCTATATTCACCATTCAAAGTAAATTCTAAAACCACCCGATTGTCATCAGCGATGGGACACTGCACCTCGGGCGCACCCGAAGAATATGCCGATACAATTCTGATAATGATGATTAGAAACAAACCAAACCGCATAAATCCTCCTTTGATTCTTGACTGTAATAATACTGTGGAAATCAAATTGTGGCAAGGCAAAATTGAGCAGACAAAAAGCTTGCACTCACCAATATATTCCATATTTTGCATCAAAATAGGAGGGAACAATGGCAAGATTGTATCGTGGTATGCGAGATTTTCTACCGGAAGAGATGATTCCTCGGGAGGAAATCACCGCCAAAATAAAGGAAGTATTCAGGCGATGGGGATATGTGCCTATCGAGACGCCGGCTATCGAATTGTTGGAAACATTGCTGGGAAAATACGGCGATGAAGCAGACAAATTGATATACGAGATAAAGCATAAGGATGGTCTGGGGCTGAGATACGATTTAACAGTGCCACTGGCGAGAGTGATAGCGATGTATGGGCAAAACTTGCCGATGCCATTTCGTCGGTATCAAATTCAGCCTGTGTGGCGAGCAGAACGCTCTCAAAAGCAAAAGGGCAGATTCCGGGAATTTATCCAGTGTGATGTCGATATAATCGGCACCAGTTCTCCTATCGCCGATGCAGAGATACTGGCTATATCGGCAGAAATATTGTCCAATCTCGGTTTCGAGCGATATAAAATCCTTCTAAATCACAGACAGATTCTGCGAGGATTAGTAAATTATGCCGGTTTCGATGAAAAAAATGAGTTATTCGTATTACGCTCCATAGATAAATGGGACAAAATAGGCAAAGAAGCAGTCAGGGAAGAACTGGCGGAAAAATCATTCAAAAAAGAATCTATCGACAGAATATTCGAACTAATCGAAATAGATGAAACTAATTGGAATTTACTGGTCGAACTTTCCAAAATCGACAACCAGCGAGTAAAAAATGGAGTAAAAAATTTGCGAAAGATACTGGAATATTTATCTGCAGTTGGAGTAGGTCAAGATGTAGTTCAAGTGACGCCTCGTATGGCGCGAGGATTGGATTATTACACTGGAGCGATATTCGAGACAGTATTGTCGAATTTGCCATCGATGGGCAGTCTCACCGGCGGTGGAAGATACGACGATTTAATCGGAATGTTCTCTGGGAAAGGTAAGATACCCGCTTGCGGAACCACTATCGGTCTGGATAGGATAATCTCTGCATTGCAGGAGTTAGATAAATTTCCTAAAGCACACACTTTCACTAAGGTTCTGGTGGCACAATTTTCGAAAGCATTGTCTAATGAGGCACTGAATTTTGCTCATAAATTGCGCTCGGTGGGAATTCCTACCGAAGTGTTTCCCGAACCCAAAAAATTGAGTAAACAGTTTTCATACGCCAATAAGTGGAACATCCCCTATGTAGTCCTGATAGGCGAGGATGAAGTCGAAGAAGAACTTTGCACACTAAAGGATATGAGTAGTGGACAGCAACGAGTTATTCATCAGGACAGGGCAATAAAAATATTGTTGGAGTCTATTAACAAAAAATGAGAAAAGGCAAAATAATAATAGTTCGTGGTGATGCACTGGAAATGGGTATCACACAGGGAAAATTTCTTCGACAGGAAATTCAAAAGGGCTGGGAAATTGTATATAATTATCCGCCTATAAATAAGATAAAACCTACTTATCTGCCTACGGGATTGTTTTTGTTTGGCGCTGGTATTTGGGCAAATAGTTTTCTATCTCCGACTTTCCAAGTTTTCCCCACATTCTATGAGCGGTTCGAGGGAATATGTCAGGGTGCGGAAATATCGCACTGGAAATTAGCATTAATACATTTTATCGAGGTAGCGGGTTCAGATTCACCACGCCAACTTATGGGATGTTCATCGGTAGCGGTAGTCCCGCCGAGAAGTGATGAACCTATATTGGTGAAAAATTTCGACTTCGTCGATGACTTTATCGAATTCAATATAATTCGGCAAAGTTTTACTCGCTGGGGATACTCCAGCGCAGAATTCACTATGGCACCGATTTCCGGTTCTCATACCGGTATCAATGAAGCAGGATTGGCGATTACATATAACTACGGTTATTCGAAAGAGAAGCCACAAAAAGCGCCATTGCTCACCGCTCGAGTGCAAGAAATTCTCAATACCTGCGAAACGGTTCGAGACACGGTCAATATATTGCGGAGAAAACCGAACCCAGGACACGGAATAATCACTGTAGTGGATAGTAATGGTGATGCAGTCGCTATCGAACTCTCACCGCTGGGAACAGGTATTGTGGAAGCCGAGGATGGAATTATCGCCAATGCTAATCTATATCATAATCCACAGATGCAAAAGAGATTAATACCATTGGATGCGGTATATGGCGAAAATGCACCAGAATATATGCGAGGAGTCAAGATTCAGGAAACCAATGTGATTCGCACGGAAAGACTGAACAAATTGTTATCAAAAAATAAGAAAATCGATATGGATATTCTGAAAACTATACTTTCTGACCACGGAGAAAATAATCATCCCGATGAAAATACTATTTGTCGGCATCACGAAAACTTTTCCACTCACCTGTCCGCTATTATGTTGCCTCGCAGTAGAAAAATGTATTACATCTGGGGGCAACCCTGCAAAACAGATAAATGGCAAGAAATGAGAATGTAAATCCAACCTGTGCTAATCGATATCGAACCGATTAAACTAAATTAGATATTTTGGGGAATATGAACAGACCACCTCAAAACTGTCATTGAAAGGATTGAAAAAACGAGACAATTTGTTAATAAGCGCGTTAATAAAGGATTGCTATGCTTTCCCGATAAATCGGGGGTTCTCCCCATAAGTCGGGATTGCTATGACATTATCCGTAATTTGGTGAGGTTCTATAAATCACATCTTAAATTTTTCACCGAGATAGATTTGTCGAGCTTTAGAGTCATTCAGCAGAAATTCCGATTTCCCCTCGATTAGAATCTTTCCCTCGAAAATTATATACGCTCTATCCACTATGGATAGGACTTCACGAACATTATGGTCTGTAATTAGGATTCCTATTCCCTTTTCTCGAAGTCCTACTATAAGTTTCTGCAATTCTCCCACCACTATGGGGTCGATACCTGCAAATGGTTCATCCAGAAGAAGAAATTTGGGGTCGGTGCAAAGAGCTCGAGCAACCTCTACTCGCCGCCGTTCACCACCAGAAAGTGTATATGCTTTTTGTTTTCTGAGTTCTCTTATATCGAGGTCATCCAACAAATGCTCTAATTTTTCTTCACTCTCCTGTTTGCTCAATGGCATAAATTCTAGTATGGCTTGAAGATTCTGTTCTACAGTCAGTGTGCGAAATACTGACGGTTCCTGTGGAAGATATGCCATTCCCATTCTGGCACGCTTATACATAGGCATTCTGGTAACATCTTTATCCTCGATAAATACCTTTCCATCATCGGGACGAATCAATCCCATTATCATATAAAAAGATGTGGTCTTTCCAGCGCCATTCGGTCCCAAAAGTCCTACTACCTCGCCAGGACTTATACTCAAATCTACTCTATCCACAGCAAGCTTTTTCCCATACCGTTTTACGAGATGCTCTGCTTTTAATTGCGATGTATTCATAATTATTCTCCAAAATAAACCATTTACAATTGTTCCAGTTTTCCTTTCACATTTATTATTCTAATATGCATAAAATTGGGGTCAGATTCGAAACCTATACCTTCCACTACATCTTTCCCTCTTATCACTTTCACTTTAGAATTGCTTTCTATTTGTTGTTTTGCGGGGTTCCATCTAAGTGAATCGGCGAATAGTTCTGTTCCATCGGGAGCTATAAGATGAACATTTCCGAATACGGTAACTTGTCGTTTTCTCGAACTGCCACCAGACAATACATATCCAGAATCGGCTTTCATTCCACCATCGGCGATAGTGTCATCATCGGTGAAAAAATCCACATCGATATTCCAACTCCAAGTTAGATTGTCTTTCTCTTCCATTCGATTTGAATATAGGATTGCCTGCAATCGACCGCTCTCGGTAAATTTCACTTTTACTTGTTCAGCAGTGGTCTGACTTTGTGGTCTATTCGAACTACTTTGCTCCGTTTCATCCTCGCTCGCGCAACCACAAAATTGAACAAAAAATAGGCAAATCGACAATATAGACAA
>QNEG01000005.1 GCA_003645115.1 bacterium
ATAGTATGTGTTCGAGGAGTGTCAACTCAAACCAGACAAACCAGATAGTTTTTTTATAAACTAACTGAATCAAAATTATTGTGGAGGTAAATTTATATCGGCGGGCAGAAAAAACTTTTAATTTCCACACAATTTAATTAAATTTAATCTAAGACGCTAAACAAGGAGGACTTATGAAAAAGTGTGTATCATCGATTATTTTATTGATTCTTATGGTCAGTGCATTTGCGCAGGTATGGGTGAAGGATGAATGGAAACTGGGCACAGTTAGTCTCGGTCCGGAGTTCGGATTCGGTGATAATGGACATCTGGATATATCATTAGGAGCGAGATTCAACACGCCAGGATTCGAATATTTAGTGTTCGGAATAAATTTCCAGGGCGGAATTATTTTTCACGATACGGATAGTCTATTTTATGTAGATGACCAGGGTCATTTATTCCATCGTATCGAGGACTGGAGCAATATAAATTATGAATTCCTTTTTGGCGCAGAATTCGCCCCCCGAGCTAAAATAAATCCATATTTCCTGACTGGAATAGGTATCTGGCGGTATGGGTTCGAAGCACGAGACACAATACTCCACCAGTCTATCGATGTTTCATCATCCGATAATGGAGTCGCTATACCGCTTATTTTCGGCTGTGATTTCGCATTATCAAAACATTTTGCGATTACCGGCTATGTGAAAGCTACACCTTATGCGCAAGACTTGGAAGTAACTATCACCGATTTTGACCAGTATGGCTATCCTGTTTCCAGCCGTGATGAGAGCGTGGGCAAATGGCGTGGATATGTCCATTTCGGGGTGAACCTTTCAGTGCTCATTAGTATTCCATTGCCCACCGATAGCGATGGAGATGGAGTATGGGATGATTTCGATGAATGCCCTAATACTCCTCCAGGAACCATAGTAAATGAGCGAGGATGTCCGTATAAAAAGCCCGGCAGAAAACCGGAAATTAATGTGGAAAAACAATTGCAGGAAAAGGGTGCTTATACCACAAATGAAATTCATTTCGAATTCAATAGCGATAAAATCAATCCCGATTCGTATCCAGTATTGGACCAAGTCGGACAGGTTCTGGAAAGACACAAGGATTGGAAATTGGAAATCGCCGGGCACACCGATTCTATCGGCACGGAAGAATATAATCTTAATTTATCCCAGCGGAGAGCAGAATCGGTTAGAGAATATATATTGGAAAATTTCGATGTATTCGCCAGAAATCTGATTGCTCAAGGCTATGGAGAGAGCAAACCAATCGCAGATAATGGTTCCTCCGAGGGCAGAACCAAAAACAGAAGAGTAGAATTTAAAATAATAAAGTAAAATAGTCCCGAGAATGTATGGTGCTAATATCATTCTCGAATTTGTGAAGTTAAATAACAAAAACAATCTATAACTGATAATGTGGTGGGGAAGAATGAAATTTTTCGGGAGTGTAATTGTCTTATTGCTACTGGTAGGCTATACCTTTTCATTCGATTTTCAGTGGCGGTATGGATTATCCAACCAGTATGAAAGGATGTCCTTCGGGGCATCGCCAGCTATCGCCGACCTCGGCAGTGATGTCAATTCCACAGGCGGAGAGCCAAACCAATTTATGGAGATAATTACCGGAAGTGATGAATATGGAATCTATGTCGCCGAGGAGGACACCAATTATGTGGGAGTATGGCGCTGTATCGATGCCTTCGGAAATCTGGAATGGCTGAAGGATACTCGAACCGACGAGTCTCGAAGTTCGGTGGCTGTCCTCGATTTTATAAACACTGGCGACGATATCTTGGAAATCGCTGGCGGAACCACCAGTGGATGGAATGTAGAAGCACTGGACAGATTCGGCGATATAATATGGACATTTCCATCGCCGCCCAAAACCAGCGGACCATTTATGTGGCATTCATCGCCAGCTGTAGCAGACATTGTTCCCGAATCCGAGGGGTTGGAAATTGTTATCGGGAATAATCCCTGCAATTCTATTTTCTGCTTTCAGGCAGACCCGTTCCGAACTGCGGGAATCGATGATGGAATTAACTATATCGTGGAGGATTACGACGAATGTTTCTATGACTATTCTACATCTGGCGGGACAGATGGAATAAATTGGGATGTGTTATGGTTCTATGAGACTGTCGGTCCGGTGATTAGCACACCAGCAGTGGGCGATATAAACAATGATGGAGATTTGGATGTGGTATTCGGCGATGGTTATGCTCCCACTTATTCAATCTCCACTTTTACTGGCGGGAAAATATATTGTTTGGATGGTCCCACTGGAGCACTTCGATGGATAGTGAATACCGGCGGTGCACAAATAGTGGAGGCATCGCCCGCACTCGCCGATTTCGATGGCGATGACGACCTGGAATCAATCGTCGGTGCATTCGATTCTATGTTATATCTTATCGATGGCGACGAGGACGATGATGGCTTTATTTCCGCCAGTGAAATGATTACTTATCCAATGAGTGATGTTATTAAATCATCCTGCGCTATCGGCGATGTGAACGGCGATGGAGAATACGAAATAATCGCCTGCGATATGGGGGGAAAAGTAGTGTGCCTTTCATATAATCCACCGGATGTTGTTTCACTGCTGTGGGAGACTATGTTGGATGCAGCAATTGTATCATCGCCAGCATTAGCCTGTGAAAATACCGACCCTACACCGTGGACACATTTTTGCGCTAATCCGCAGAGAACAAATTTCTACCCAATATCCGGTGAACCGCTATACATATTTGTGGCATCTCTGGGAGGAATACTTTATAACATTTCAGGAGAAACAGGAGAGATACTGGATTCAATCAGGATTGGTAAAAATGCACATACATCGCCGGTTATCGCAGATATAGATTTGGATTGCCAATATGAATTGGTGATGACCGCATGCGATACTTTTTCCGATTTTATCCCAGATACCATAGTTTGTTTGAATACCGGACTTTTAGTGCAGGATTGCAGAATTTGTGGCGATTTTATTTCACGAAAGATATGTCCAGTTGACGAATTCCCGGTGTTTGTTTCCTGCCCACAGCAGGAAGCTATTTTTGTGTTCGCAGAGACCACTTACTGGGATTATCCCGATACTCTTAAAACATACATCACTGTCGATGTCCAGAATGACAGCGAAAGCTATACATTGAATTTGATGGGTGGGTCCAATAGAGTCAATTTCCAGAATATTCTTTACGATACATTTCAGGTGTCTATCTGGCACAATTGGAATAATGGCGATACAGTGACCATAGTATTGGATTCATTAATTAGCAATGGCGAGTGCCGAACAACTGTCAGCGAAAGCATAGAATTCATAATCGACTTGGAACCACCGACTATTTCAGTATCGCCCCCGCCGGGAATTATATCCGCTGGAGAATTGTCTCTGGATATCACACTGGAGGATGAACTGGCTGGAGTGCGATGGACATCGGTGTATGCTCAACCAATTATCGTTCATCCCGATGGGAATTTAGATACATTATCTACGATATCCGATTTGGATTCTGTTAGGTTCGAGGATTTGCAGGAGGACGATACATTGCTGATTTATGTTAGAGCCTGCGATAGCATACCCGAATATGAATGCACCTGCGAACCCAATTGCACTGTTTATACTTTGGTCTATCCGATTGCTGGAGCCGGTCCGATAGCCGAACCTGTTTTGCCCCAGGGCATTTCTGCCTGTGTCCAACAACAAATATGGATTGCACTTACCGATAGCGATGGAGTGGATTCTACAACTATCACTGCACTGATAAACGGCGATACTTTTTCCTGCGCAGATACTTGCTTGGATTATTCGAATGACACTTTGTTTTTCATTCCACCGGAATCATTCTGGGATGGTGTAGAAACAGTGCAGGTGGAACTTATTTCTGCGGACGATTTACACGGAAACACTCTCGCTAATCCATTGGAATGGATATTCTATCTCGATTTCGAACCACCCGATGGACAAATGACCACTCCAGAACCATTCGATACTATTATAAATATTCATCATAATGTAGAAATCGAATTTAGTGATAATTTCGCTGGTGTATGGCTGGATTCGAGTTGGTTACAAATCGATGCATTGCATTCACTTCGAATTGATTTATCTGAAATCATAGTGAATATCGACGAGGATTCACTATTCGGAGAAATTATATTCCAACCGGAGAATTTTTCTATGGTTTGGATTCCCGGGGAAACTGTAGATGTTTACCTCCATTTATGTGATAAACCCGATACCTGCGGTCCAAATTGTGCAGATTTCCAGTGGAGATTCTTTATTATGCCCAATTTCGGTTGTTCGCGAATGCCAAATCCATTCACTCCCAATTCCGATGAAATAAATGACTATTGCCAATTTACTTTTCCTGGATTATTATTCAAGAAAGCAAATATATTTATTTATGATAAGTATGGAATATTGGTAAGAGATATCAGTATCACTCCCGGCGCAGATGCGAAACAATCCGCTCGCTGGGATGGCAAGGATTACAATGGCAAAAACCTTCCACAAGGACTTTATATCTATATAGTCGAAGTGGATGGAGAAATAGTCTGCGAGGGAACGGTGACTATTGCCAGATAATGAAAATTGAAATAATTTAGGAGGTATTCACAATGAATACTAATAAGTGGAGTGTATTATTGTTAGTGATATTATTGGTCGGATGTGCCGATGCGGATTTAATTCCCAAATGGAACTATCCATTGGCTGGAGACACTTTGGCTATAGCTTACGATAGGATGCTTTACGGAGCGAGCGCAGGGATAGTGAATTTACCCGGAGTAAATACCGTTGGCACCGACCCAGATGATTGGCTGGAAATAGTTATCGGCAGCGAGGAATTGACTAATCCAGAGGACCCGGATGATTCTTCCAGTGGTGTATGGCGTTGTCTGGATGCGCAGGGAAACTTGGAATGGTATCGTGGCACCGGAACGGATGAAGCTCGTAGTTCGGTAGCTATTATAGATTTCTATGGTTCCGATGGCTATCTCGACATAGTCGGTGGAACCACCAGCGGTTGGAATGTAGAGGCTATGGATAGATTCGGGAATTTCCTGTGGACTTTTCCAGCACCACCAGAATTAGCCGGTCCATATTCCTGGCATTCTTCACCAGCAGTGGCGGATATCGTCCCGGATGTCCCGGGATTAGAAATTGTTATCGGTTGCAATGCGGGAAGAGATACCACCGATGTAATCCATTGGGGTATGTGGTGCTTTCAGGCTGACCCATCGGACAGTATCGACGACGGAATTACATCGTTAGGATGGGCAGATTATCCATCACCGCCTGGAGGAACCGATGGTATCCACTGGGATGTTCTGTGGTTCTATCCCACCGATGCTCCGGTAATTTCCACCCCCTGTCTGGTGGATATGAACGACGATGGAAATGTGGATGTGGTATTCGGAACCGGATGGCTGGGCGGGACATTTGATGACTTAGGCGCACCAGGTGGAAAAATAATTTGTTTGGATGGTATCGATGGAACATCGTTGTGGGAATATTCCACAGGTGGTTCATATCCGGCGGTGTCCAGTTCGCCCGCTGCCGCCGATTTCGATGATGATGGCGATTTCGAAATCGTGGTGGGTGCATACGATGGCGGAATTTATTTTATCGATGGCGACGAAGATGACGATGGAATAATATCATCAGATGAAATGACAGTATATATGCATTGGGAGGAAATCGTATCATCACCAGCTATCGCCGATGTGGATGGCGATGACAGATATGAAGTAATTATCGGGATGACTGGAGGATATCTTAATTGTTTCGAATACTATCCAGAAACTGATACATTCGCACTGGAATGGAGTGTGGAGATAGGGGAAGCGATAATATCTTCACCAGCTATTGCCGGCGATCCGGATGACCCCACTCCTTGGCAATTTTTTCGCAAGGATGTGAAAAGAACAGGATTCTATCCACATATGGGCAGGATATTGCATATTTTTGTGGGAGCATTTTCTGGGACCAGTGGAGCATACTTATTTCAGGTTCGAGGCGATGGAGTTATTATAGACTCGGCTTATATCGGACAGGAGGTCTATGCATCACCAGTTCTGGCTGACATAGATAATGATTGCCTGCTGGATATAGTAATTACAGGGGCTAATGAATCGCTCCTCGGTATGCCAGGTCCAGATACCGTTTTCTGTTTCGGCACCGATATTTCTATCGCCGGCTGCGAAATCGAAGAATTTAATCCATACATCACAGATGTTTTCACTGAGGGATGTTCGCTGGTATATGCTACCGTATGCGTTTATGATGAGGATTCCAACTATGTCAGAGGATTGGATATTTCCAATTTTGGATTTTTGGAAAATGATATTCCAATTATCCCACCCAGATTGGAATTGCTGAATGAATGCCCACCAGAAACTGCTCGAGTAGATGTGGTGCTACTGTTCGATTTCTCCACCAGTATGGATGATGAGGTGGGTTTGTTGTATTCCCATGTGCCAGAATTTATTTCCGCATTATCCGAGGTAGATTATCGAATCGGTGCACTGGTATTCAATGGCTGTCCACTCGAGACTGGTGGAATATGTGAACAAATTCGGACTGCATTTACCGGACCATCCGCCTGTGCTCTCGACCTGATTGCGGGTCCAGATTGGTGGGCAACAGATTCCATAGAATTTGCCTGCCTATTCGATGCAGTGATGGAAATGTATGGATGGCCCCCAGGCAGTCGTGGTTCGGGAAATGAAGACCAATATGGCGCAATTATTCGAGCAAATGAATGGTTCGATTTTCGTCCCGATGCACAAAAGGTATTTGTCCTGCTCACCGATGAAAGACCCATTGTCTCCGCATCCTGCGACCCTGTATGGGGAGAAATACCGTATTCCTGGGAGGAATATCCGCCCGATTCCATTATCGATTACTGCCTCGAGGAGAGTATTATCGTTATTCCAGTCACTCCTGAAAACGGCGAATTCTCATATTATACAGTTTACGAACCAGAAAGTAGAATTTGGTATTCGGGCTATTATGAACTCGGTTCCGCTACTGGCGGGAATTGGTTCAATCTCTACTCGGAGGACTGGAGTGAGTTGGTTACCGCAATCGCCGAGGAAATTGCCGAGGATTCCTGTTGCTATCAATTTGCCTGGCGAGAAACTTTATTCTGTGTGGACTCAATCGACCTACAGGTAAATGTATTCTCAGGTGAGATTTACGGAGTAGATGATACCGTATATAATGCACTTTGTCCACCACATTTATCGTTATCTATGCCATCGCCCTGTGGCGGAATTACATCCTGCCCAGGATTGGGATTTACTTATACTCTAAACAATCCATCCGATGGAGAAATTGTCCCAGCGAGTGTGATAATTATAGTAAATGACGATACACTTACCGCAGATAGCGATGGAATGGTTATTTCAGGAACAGGTATCGCATATACTCCGCCTACTTCCTGGTCCCATGCCGATACAGTTACTTTCTGGGTAGATAGAGTAGAAAACGAGAATGGCTGTGTATCTTTCACTCCGCCCTGTTCATTTTTAGTGGATTTAGTTCCCCCCGAGGTAGTGGATAATGTCCCCGCAGATGGCGAAACACTTTCCAATCCTGAAGAAATCACGGTATCGGCGCGACTGTTCGATGATTTCTCCGGTGTGGATACTTCCATTTTCTCGATGGAAAATGTATATATCCGAAGAGCTCTCGATACTTTAGAATACGATTCATTATATTTTGGAGATTCGCTTCATTTTACGATAGATGGAATAGAATGGCTCGGCGATGGAAACTATACAGTATGCGTGCGTGATTTATATGATTCCCCGGATTATCCATATTGTGCTCCAAATAATATGTATCAATTCTGCTGGGATTTCTGGTTGATATCGGTGGAAAGACTGGTCTGGTTTGGCGATACTAATGCTCACGCTTGCGATACCGCATATATCCCGCTATTTGTGGATAGTCTGACCGGTTCCAGTTATTATTCGATGGATGTATGGTTCACTACAGATTTTACCTTGCTCGAACCAGTCGATATTTGCACATCGGAGGTAATCGTTCCTATTGCAGATTATCAATTGAACGAGATTATCCCAGATTCATTATGGCATATTCATATCCAGTGGGATGACACTGTTTCCGGTATCGATGGTGGTGTAGTGTTCTACCTGATGGCATCGACAAATTGTAATGCGCGAGGCGGCGATTTTACATCGGTTATTATCGATTCCGCATATTTTAATGATGGCTACCCGAAAGCTAACTGGGAACACGGTTTTTTCTATGCATTGTGGAATGTTAATCCCTGGGTGATGGAAATAATCCTGGAGCGAGTGGACGATATTTATAAGCGTCGGACATTGGCTATCGGTGCCACACCCACCGGAACTGAATTTTTCGACCCAGAATTGGATATAATATATCCGGAACCGCCACCTACAGAGGTGGATGCATATATCAAATTATATGACCCCGACCGACCTGCAATCAGAAAATTATTGCGCTCCATTCAGGGATACCACTTCCCAGATATTTGGATTATCAAGACAGATTCCGATAGTGGTCTGTTTGTCCATTGGAATCCCAGCTATTTGCCCGAGGGTGTGTTCGAATTAAATGGTTTCCTGGATATGAAAAGGGACACATCATATAACTGGAATGTTTCCGAGGAAGAATCACTGGTGATAAAATGGTATTTCCCTACATTCGCCAGGAACGATTTGGCGCTGGATTTTGGTTGGAACTTAATTTCATTCCCATACTTGCCCATAGACCATACTCCCGAGGAAATATTTTCTACCTCTCCGATAATGCTGGGGTATAATGTGATAACTCATTCCTATTATATTCCCGATGCACCCGAGGCTGGAGCAGGTTATTGGGTATTTTCTATGACCGATTCATTGTTCCCTATGGCAGGTATCCCAGTGGAAAACTATACAAGATTTATATATCGTGGATGGAATCTTATCGGTGATATAAATCGACCCATTCCTGCGGACTCTCTGCAAACCGAACCACCGGGTATGTTATTGCCTGGAATATGGTTGTTCGATACTGCGATTCGTTCATATCAACCGGCGGGAGATACTCTATACCCCGGAGCAGGTTTCTGGATATTCTCCATCGGCGATGGAATGATACATCTGCCATAAGAGAAAATTGCTCCACCACTATATAGTTAGCTAAACTATCCCATCACAAATTTCAATTTATTATTGAAATCTTCGGGATAATATGTATTTTTCCACACTATGAAATGTAGATTCCATATAATCACTTACGGTTGCCAGATGAATAGATACGATTCATCTACGCTGAGTGAATATCTAATTTCTCGAGGACACCGCTGGGTGGACAATCTCGACGATGCGGATTTAATAGTAGTGAATACCTGTGCGGTTCGCCAGCACGCCGAAAATCGCGCTATCGGTCGGCTTAAAAGTATAGTCGCTCGAAAAAAGAAAAATCACAACCTAAAAATCGGGATTATGGGATGTATCGCTCAACAGAACGGGGAGAAACTTTTTGAAATTATCCCTCAGTTGGATTTTGTGGTGGGAACCGACCAATTACCTGTTATTGCACAAATCGCCGAGGGAAAATTTCGATGTGGGACTTTCGTGAATGCTAATACCGATTTTATGGGCATAGATTCTATACCATCCATAACACCAGGACAGGTCTCTACATTTATCACCATTATGCGAGGTTGTGATAATTTTTGCTCCTATTGTGTGGTGCCATATGTCCGTGGAAGAGAACGAAGTTTGCCCGATGAGAAAATATTAGATGAAATCGCGCGGGTAGTGGATAACGGAATAAAAGAGATAACCTTGCTGGGACAGAATGTGAACTCATATCGTTATGAAAATGTCGATTTTCCCGCATTATTGGAGAAAGTGGCACAAATTCCCGGTGTGGAAAGGATTAGATTTGTCACCAATCACCCTAAAGACTTTTCCGATAAAATTCTGGATGTGCTGGAAAAATATCCCCGGAAAATTCCGCCAGCGTTCCATTTGCCATTGCAAAGTGGCAGTGCGGACATTCTTTCCGCTATGAATAGAAAATACTCTCCAGATGAATATATTGCACTGATAGAGAATATCTATCGCAGATTTCCGCACAGTGCGATTTCCACCGATATAATAGTGGGATTTCCGGGCGAGAGCGAACAGGATTTTCAGGCTACTCTGAATATGATGAAGGCAGTGAATTTTTCTGGAGTATTCGCATTCCGGTATTCTATTCGTCCGGGAACGGCAGCAGAAAAACTCCACCATGATGTCCCCGAAGAATTAAAAATCCAACGATTGAACCAGGTGATTAGATTGGGAATTCAGTTGGCTAATAACTTTTCGGAAAATTTGGTAGGAACAATTCAGGATGTATTGGTGGAACGAGTTTCATATAAGAATCCAGGGAAATTGAGATGCACTGCGCCATCTGGGCGCACAGTCCTTATCGATGAAAATTCTGCTGAAATCGGACAAATTGTTCCTGTGAAAATCACCGCCGCAAAAACTTGGGTGCTATGGGGAAAAATTATATCATAACCTTGAATTTTGCCTTTTTTCCTATATATTATGAACTATGCGCAGATTATTTTATATAATTAGTGTGATGATTATTAGTTCCATTTTATGGGGAACTAATTCTGATATCGCTTGGCAACGAGGATTAGTCCAGTTTTATCGACCGGCAGAATGGAAAAATATAGTAGAGGAACTGCGAAGTCTTCCAAAACCAATTCGGAGAACCCGCGCCATACAGACATTCAAACGAAAAAATGAGGAATCGGTGATGCAGTTCGAGAATGAGTTGCGAGTCCATAATCTTTCCGGACAGATATTTATCCAGCAGAAATTATGGCTGGGGAATTCTGCGGTAGTCCTGTTCGATGATTATAGCACTCTAAACAAAATCCGCCAACTTAGCTGTGTGAAACTGGCTATGGAGGATATCGAGGGTTTCCGAATAATTGGTGCAGTAGCCGAGGCAGATATTCTGGATACAGCGTGGGGTGTAAGCAGAATCGGTGCGCCATCTTGCTGGTCGGGTGGATATCGTGGACAAAATGTGTTAGTCGCTGTCCTGGATAGCGGAGTTAGATATACTCACTATGACCTGATAAATAATATGTGGAACAATCCCGGCGAAATTCCGGGAAACGGTGTCGATGACGATTACAATGGTTATGTGGATGATTATTATGGATACGATTTTTATAATCACGATAGCGACCCCTGGGATGATAATGCTACCAGCTATCACGGGACACACTGTGCTGGGACTGTTGCTGGCGATGGCACCAGCGGAACTAATACCGGCATAGCTCCTTCGGCAAATATTATGGCAGTAAAAGTAATGGGTAGCGGAGGTAGTGGAACTGGAAGTGCTTTAGTCAATGGAATCCAATATGCGCTGGAAAATGGCGCCGATGTCCTTTCTATGTCTGTGGGATGGGCTAATCCCGACAATACTATAAAGAATTATATGCGCCCGGTGATGGAGGATGTCCTGACCGCTGGAGTAATCGCTGCGGTCGCCGCTGGAAATTCAGGCGATGATGGAATCTCTGCACCGCAGTGTATGAATTGTCCTGCTGATTGTCCATCGCCGTGGCGAGGTTCTGGTGAGGGCGCCGAACGCACCGCAGTGGTAGCAGTGGGCGCCACTAATTTCAGCGAAACTATCGCCAGTTTCTCCAGTTTCGGTCCAACACAATGGAATACGGGAACATATTCGGATTATCCGTATCCACCAGGATTGATTAAACCGGATATTTGCGCTCCGGGAGTAAGTATAACATCAACTTATGGCGGCAGTGATGATGGTTATACCACCAGTAGCGGAACCAGTATGTCCGCACCACATCTGGCTGGTGCATTCGCGGTGATGTTGTCCAAAAATCCAGCATTGACTCCGCAAAAATTGGATTCATTGGTCCAAACTACCGCATTGGAACTCGGTCCCGCAGGCAAAGATTCATTATATGGTGCGGGAAGATTGAAACTACTCGATGCAGTGGTTGCTACTCCCGAACCGAATTATCCAATTATCGAATACTATTCGCATAGCATCGATGATTCGATTGCTGGCGATGGAAATTCAGTTCTCGACCCCGGCGAACAGGTGAATTTAATAGTGCAACTTCAGAATACCGGTCTGGATGCCACCGGAGTGCAGGCTACGATTTCTACGGACGAAACCGAAGTTTCCATAGTGGATAATTACGGATATTGGGGTGATATAACATCAGGTGAAACGAAATCTAATTCCACTGAACAATTTGTAATACAGGTTAGTTCATCATTTACTCCCGGTTTTACTTTCGATATATTTATGGAGACCACCGATGATAGCGGTAATGTATGGCTCGATACATTCGCAGTTCGGGTCTCCAATTATCCTCGAGATGTGGCGGATATCTCCAATGGGAATTTGACATTTACTGTATCCAATTTTGGTGAGGTGGGCTTTTTCGACCCATCGAATCCATCCATTGGCGGAAGTGGTTTCATATATGATGGATACAATTATCTTTTCGGCGGTGGACTTTTCGTCGCATTCGAGTATGAGAATGTGGCAACCGGTGAGGGCGGTAATAATAGTGAACTCACTCCCATTACCGAGATAAGAAGTTATTCTCCCGGTTCTGCCGCAGATTATGAAATATATTCATCGTTCATAGACCCCGATTTCCGTGTTAGAATCGACCAGAAAGCATTAGCATGGAATTCTACTGGAATCTCCGATTTCGTTATTATGCGATACATATTGACCAATATTTGCGAGGAAGAACTATCGGGATTATACACCGCATTTTATCTGGACTATGATATTCACTACGAGAGCGGATGGTATGACCAAGCATTGTGGAATTCATCAGAAATGTGCGGTTATATGTGGGACACATATTCTCCGCCAGCTAATCCTGCTTATGTAGGAATGGCAATAATAGAACCTTCGGGTAGAGGTTCCGTAGTGCATAATCCCACATATAGATATCCATCTGGAATGGGTTGGGATGATACGGTGAAATATAATTTTTCCAGTGGCGCATTCTACTCCGAGTCCGGTGATTATAATGATGATTGGTCATTGATTGCTGCAGCCGGTCCGGTAGATATCCTACCCGATGAATCCGATACATTCGTATATGTTATCCTTGCTGGCGATGATTCCGCAGATTTTATGGAAAATTTAGACTCCGCAATATCACTTACGGAACAAGTGTTGACAATTGAACAAAAATATTTATATAAACCAGAGAATATTTCTATCACTGTTTCGCCCAATCCATTCAATTCCTCGTGCGTCATCTCGGTGAATGTAGAGGCAGACCCGACTGGTCGGGATGCCCAAATCGAAATATACGATTTGCGGGGGAATGTTGTAACCCCCTATTCGCTCCGCAAATTTGTCCCCCTTGATAAGGGGGACAGAAACCGAGCGTCAGCGATGGTTTCAGGGGGTTCAGCATCGACTCAGGGGATTTTCATCTGGACACCCGCTCAATCAATCCCATCAGGAATATATCTGGTGAAGTGCCTGTCCCGGACAATCGGGACGAGGACAGGGAATGTATTAACAACAAAAAAGATATTATATTTAAAATAAAAAAACGATTAAAAAATCCCGGTTCTGACCGCTTTTGTCTGTTACCAACAAAACAAAATAACAAAAACATCTCATAGCGAAAAAAAACCCCGCCGAATATGACGGGTTTTTTTAACATCCCGACTACTCGGGACAATCACTTGTTCAATTTCGTTCAGTGATGGATTTATCTATTATCTGGATTATTGAATGAAATTTTCTTCATTCTTTTTCCTGATAAGCTCTTTCTTTCTGTGGATTGTTCCATAAATAAATGTTCCAACAAGTTCACCGTCACTCGCACTTTTCATTTGACAATACAATCTTTGCGGATATAATATTTAATTATATTAGCAGATGAAAACGATATTGCCGAGACAAACAAGAACATTGCGCAAGCAAAACTATAGGAGAAGTTATGAATGAATTTAAATCGCCATTTTCGAGCAGATGTATTTTTATTATCCTAATTTTCGCATTGTGTGTATTGGCACACGGTGGTTGGCTTCACACATTCGGCACCGATGAGGATGATTATCTTTCTACTGGAATAGAAACTGCCGATGGCGAATTTCTGATGGTAGGCTATTCCCAATCTGCCGATGGGGATTATGATGTCTGGTGCCTGTGGCTCGATGAAAATGGTAATGAGATACATTCCACTACCTATGGCGGAGAATACGATGATAAAGCCTATGGAGTAGCAAAAATCGATGATGGATTTATTATGGTTGGAGAAACTAAATCATTCGGCAGAGGAATTCCCGGATATTCTAATTGCTTTATTATTCGTATAGACACATTGGGAGAATCGATATGGCAATATCCCGCTGTCGATGATACCACCAGCTGTGGTGAATATGATGATTGTTTCTACCGAGTGGCGTGCGTTCCCGATGATACTATTTGTGTGGCGGTCGGTCAATACTGGGTAGATTTCTCATCATCACGGCAGGAACCAGCAATATTCAAATTTAATCCATATTCTGCCGATGCTCCCGATGGCGATATCGCCGCAGTGGCTGGTGGTTCATATAATGACGAATTTAAGGATATACTTATCGCCGATGAGACATTATTCGCCTGCGGGATGACAAAATCCACAGGGACAGGCACGCCGATTTACAGTAATGGCTACCTGGTATCGTTGAATAATGAATTGGATGTGCAATCGTCCGCTACTTTCGGCGGAGAGAACAATGATGAATTCCTGGCGATACAGTATGATGATGAGATTTTATATCTTGTGGGAAAAACTACATCATTTGGTGTGGATATGGATGATATCTATGTGCTCTTGTATTCGATAGACTCTGGTGTTATTTCCGAATTCACAGTTGGCGGCATATATACCGATGTGGGCGTGGATATTTGTCCTGTTCCCACCGAGGAGGAGGATTTTATCCTGTTGAGTAAAAGCAATTCGGTCGGCGCAGGTTATGATGATTTCTATCTATTGCGCGCAAATATAGATGGTGATATTATCTGGGAACAAACTTATGGCGGAATGAATAATGACTGGGCGAGTTCATTGGTGCAACTGGGCGATGGTTTATTGCTTATTGGTTCTTCGTCATCTGCCGAACTGGGAACAACAGGCTGGGATGGTATGGTAGTAAAAGTCAATTTCGATGGCGATACTACTTCATCCATAGCAGAAATCACTCCGCCTAATAGACCAGTTATGTCCATTTATCCAAATCCTTTCAATCGGATATGCAAAATAGAAATTCCATTCTTTTCTGATTCCGATTGTGCGGTGAAAATATTGGATTTATCGGGGAATATAATAGATAATCTGAATTCACGAGACGGTATCGCTATATGGCAACCGAGCGAAAACATCCGAAGTGGAGTTTATCTGGTAAAAGCAAAAACCGACCGACAGATACTAATTAGAAAAGTGTTCCTTATGAAATAACCAATTCTTGTTTAGCCATTTTTTCTTCCATTGTTCGACCGATTGCGGGACAGGGTCCTCACCACCGTGGACAAATGGGTTGCATCGAAGAATACGCCATCCGCTCATAGTGATTCCCCACAACGGACCGTGTTTTCTTATCGCCTGAATAGAATATTCCGAACAGGATGGCACAAATCTGCAGGCTGGCGGGAAAATCGGCGAAATTATCATCCGATACAATTTAATTATGAAAATCAGTATGTTTCTCATATCAAATCACCTCGGCGATAACAGCGATTTCTACCAGTGCACTCTTTGGCAATGACCCCACTTCCACAGTGATTCTGGCGGGACGAGATTTATTGAAATACTTTTCATATACTCGATTGAATTCATCGAAATGGTCCAAATCTGCAAGAAAGACATCACATCTAATTACTCGAGATAGGTTACTGCCGGCGGATTCTAAAATTTGCGATAAATTATTTATCACCTGCTCGGTCTGAGAAGTTATATCCTCGCCGACCAATTCTTTCGATTTTGGAGTTAGTGCAATTTGACCGGCAGTATATACTAATCCATTGGAAATTATCGCCTGCGAATATGGACCCACCGGTGTCGGCGCTTTATCTGTAACGATTCGTTTCATTATCCACTTCCCTCCCATTCTATTCTATAAAAGTATATTCCTTAAATGTATTTATTACCTGCAATAGTGCAATGCTGAGCAAATCTAACAGGAACAGCAATCTTGCTGACCATGGGATAGCGAGGACATTTTTTTCGTGAAGCCAATCCACGAAAGATACCAATATCCATACTTGAGTAACCGCTACGGTTAGGAAAGTAATAAAAATACTTGCAGAAAGTAATGTGACTTCACCCATCGCCTCGGAAATAGCACCAAAAGTGCCTAAAAATAGCATCATTCCCATTGCGATAAGTAGTTTGCCTGCTACCAATTCTACTACTTCCATATATTTTCTAATTTTTGTCATAAATTTGAGGAATGGTTGCAATGCCAGGGATACTATCAAAAATGGGATTGCTAATCCGGCTGAAAAAACTGTTAGTAATTTCATACCCTTCATCACACTATCTTGTTGTGATGCTATAGCGAGTATAGCTGCAAGTATAGGACCGATACAAGGAGACCATCCAAATGCAAATACTACTCCCACTAAAAATGCGCCGAACAATCCCAGTGCATTGTTTGACAATCGGAATCTTTTCTCATATTTCAGGAATGGAGCATCGATAATTTTTGTGGTGACCAATCCCAGAAGAATAATTATTACTCCCCCCACTTGAGAGAATATTTTACTTTGCCGAAACAGGAAATTTCCGAGAGTGGTAGCTGTTGCTCCAAGTGCAACAAAAATCACTGAAAACCCGAGCACAAAACAAACTGCCGAAAGGAATATGTATGACTTTCTTACTTTACCCTCCTGTGCATCGATAACCGAGATGCCAGAGATAAATGCGATATACGATGGAAT
>QNEG01000006.1 GCA_003645115.1 bacterium
AAAATCTATTGCAGTAGCGGAATTGAATGGATTGGGAATGTTATTTCCGAGTGTAAATTTGCTGGGCAAACAATTAGCCACGACTTTATGAGTCCCAGCGAGCAGGGTGACCTCATCATCGACTGGTTCACCATCGATTTCCACAGAGACACCTGCTGGCAATTCGAATCGCACTATGGCATCCTTGAGTAAATTCAATTCCCATTCGCCCTTCGGTTGAATATGCGAAGAGTATTTCCAATCATTCTCCACAAAGTAAGCCATCGGCGCAGATTCACCTGGGAATGCAGGTGGTATCGGAGCGACCATTTTCTCGCCCATACCGAATTCCAGTTCGAAATTGTCGCTGTTAATCTTTCCAGTCCATTCTGGTTGTTTTGGTGGAACAACCTTGCCCATACCAGCGGAGCCAGGTATATTCAGGACACAGGCATTTAGTGATGCTACAAAATATCCCTCACCACCTGTCAATTCATCCACATTGGTATATGTTCCAACCGACTGGTCATAATGCCAGGCGTGTCCGGGCGAACCGAGTATGGAACCATCGGGATTATCATCGGGATTGGAGAAATCGACATCTTCCAGCACAGTTCCAATTAGGTTCCATCCGGGAGCGAGATTCAGTTCGAGTTCTTCCACAGGGACACCCCAGAGAGTAAATTCAGCAGGCTCGAGGAACAGGACTATATAACCTACACCAGGTTCCACATCGCTCACTCCAACCCAGGTATCTATATCGCTATCGAAACGCCATACTCCCAGATTGCCAGGGAACAGTTCGGTAATAGCTGTTGTCTCGGTGTAAAGTGGTATAGAAACCATATTATATCCGGGTTCGAAATCGAAAGTGAACATTTGTTCGCCGGTAGCTCGATACACAATTTCTATATCCTGTCCGGCATCATAAAAATGGACAGTGGCAGTTTTCATATCCACTATATCATCTCCGCAGTATAGTAGTAAGCTTCCCATAGTGGTCAATGGGATTCCATCCTCGAATGTCCATTCCACTTTGCCGGCAGAATCGCCAGTTTCTATATACCAGTGAATTTCTACTTCATATCCATTTCTGATATCCACTTCCAGTTCAGGATTTTCGGTATCCCAGGTAGAAATATCGCTGTAAGCATCCAGGAAACTTTCAGTGGGGGAATTGAGCACATCGAAATCCTCATCGAACATATTGGTAGCTTCAGGTTCTACACCGATAGTGACATTATCCGGACGAGTGCCGAATGCGGTGAACACTAAATCCACATACCAAGAAGTAAGACAACTGACCACATAAAGATTTCCAGGATAAGTTGTTATATCTGTAGTATATCCACCTTCATTGTAGAATACATCGGATATGTTAATAGAAGTTCTAATTCCCACAGTGGCTTCACGGTCGATTTGTATATGAACCAGTGCCAGCGGACCGCCACCGGGCATCGGGAATTCATTGGATACAGAGAAAGTAATACTACCCTCGCCGAATTCCAGTGATGACAATTCGCCCATCATCGGTTCGATATCTATCGGCTGTCCGACATTATGGTCGAGAGAAACTGTCATTCCCAGAGTGGTGATTCCCATCATATCTAACGAGCTAACATATATGGGGACAACAATTTCATCCTCGGGGCAACCGTAATTTTCTGGATTGACGGTAAGTTCCATCGGTCGAGGTTCTGGCTCGGTCACATCGAGATGGCAGGGCACATAAACCAATGGATGACCCTGGTCGTTGGTATGAATCATCAGGAAACCGAAATATTCACCTACCAAAAGTTCACTGGCATCGAAAGTAACAGTAATATCTTCTCTGTCGCTAACCATTAGAGCTCCACTGGTGGGTTCCTCGGAAAGCCACACTATATCTTCGCAAGGCAGTAATCCAGCGATTTCATCCACCAGCAATTCTACTCCATCGATTATATCATCGCCATCGGTATCATCCATATCTGAAAGGATGAAAGAATTTATAATGATTCCGAGTTCTTCGTTATAAACGATAGCGGCATTGTTGGGATATGGATATAGGTCGAAAGTAGCCAATACCGAATAATCCTCACCGGGGATTAAATTATCGCCATAATCGGTGAATGAACCCTCGATTCTTTCCACGGACGGCGGGACTTCTAACGGCACATTAAAGAATGGATGTTCTGGCAATTCCCATGTCAGTGCGCAACCTCTATCAGCGAGGTCTGTTCCCAGTCCGAGACCCATATAATCCCAGATACTATATCCAGAAATCGCATCCAAATCGGGAGTCTGTATAAGTAATTTCGCATCACTCTCCAGTGCAATCAATACTGCATTCCAGATTTCATTTGCGGAAACATCATCAGCGGATACGATAACCAGGTGGTAAGAGCCTCCTACTACCGCAGAGAGGAAATTAGCGGGGTCAGAATAGAAATCAGCGGAATAACCGAGAATGGAAATAGCATCGGAAACCAATGAATTTTCATCGACATAAGCTACGATATTTCCGGCATCCATAGTCCTAAGTAATCCACCTTCCACAGGGGCGATAGCACAAGCTTCCGAAATTTCATAGGACAGGTATCCCAAACCACAATTTTCTAATGATAAAATTCTGGTAGTGGTTCCACCCTGTCGTAAAGAGACCTCGAATCCCATCGGGTTATAACAAAGTCTTCCTGCGGGTTCACCAGCCTCGACATACAATTTACCGAATTCGGCAGGATTTTCCGGATCGCTTTCTGCGGGAAGGACAATATCCCAATCCAAATCATCCACATCATACAGAGCGATTCTGGCGCCGACCCAGGTCCCTAATTCTTCCAGATTTAAATAACCGACATCAGAACCGATTGGTATTGCGAGTTCGTATGATACATAACCGTTTTCATCGGATGCATTTCCGAGCAATCCTGCGATAGTGGTTCTTACATCTCTTCCGATATCGCCGGGGAATGTTCCCCAGATACCCTGATAAGTTACCTCAACTTCGTCTTCGGTCTGCTTTATTCTATATTCACCTTCATTGCTACCTGGAGAAGAGGGCCATCTATCATTATCATTGTCATCGATATTTAGCATAAACATATCATCATCGCTCAGTGTGGCATCGGCGAGATTTTCGAATGCCACATACAAATAGCCGGCTTTATTCATAAACATAAGTCTGCAATCGTATTCATCGATAGTGTATGAATAGAGCATTGCATCGTTCCATTCGCCCTCGTCGATTACGCCATCGATAGTGGGTGCAGTATCGTAAGTATAGACAGAATACCAATCAGTGATTTCGCCGGGACTGCTGAATGCGTAATCTACATTGGATGGGCTACTTGGAGCCACTTCATATACCGCCACTACATAATAGTAATAGACTGTGTATGGTTCCACATCGGTATCCACGGCATTGTTTATTGCTCGAGTGGTAAGCAATTCCCAATCTTCTGCCTCGGGGTCAGTAGAACGATATACTTCATATCCGATAAAAGATACCGGCAGATAAGGTATCACAGTAAATGCGGCAGGTGGGTCCCAGTTGAGCGGTATAAGTCCAGTAAATCCAGAAGTAGCATTCAGATTAGTGGGTGCGAATAACTGATGAGAGAGTGGATATACCCACAGGTCGAATACCAATTGAATTTCTGCATCGCCATCGGAAATATTGATTGTGATATCCTCGAATACGGTTAGTTCGTCTGACTCGGGGACTTCATCCCATAATAGCGAGCCATCACCACGAACCTCAAAACCATCCGGTCCGCTTTCCAGTTCGAAAGTTAGATAATCGAAATCCTTATCTATAACCGGGATAAATCCACGATATTCCAGACCGGCGATAGCGAAAGTATCGATGAATTCCCGGTCGAACTCGGGTGGAGAATTCAGTATTTCCACAGTGTCATATACCCCAGTATATTCTTCGGGGTCGAAACCATCGGTGAGCCGAATTTCCAAAGACCAGATTTCATAATGTCTGGTCATATCGGCGGGAATTCTATCTTCGCTGGACATAAATTCGCCATCTCGTCGCCATATGTATTCCACAGTGACTTCGTCGTCATCGGGGTCATAGTAGTCCAAATATGCGAGCAATTCATCGTCGGTATATGGTGCCGAAGGCTCGATACCAAATTCCTCCACTACTGGTAATGCATTCCCGATAACCACTTCATCGGTAGTAACAGTGGTAAAAAGTTCGATATCGGAGACTGTAATTTCTGCATAGACAGTATCTCCTCTATCGAATTTATCACCGGTAATAGCTCCGATATGGCTACCCACTTCGAGTTCCTCACCATTTATGAACCATTTATATGATAGTATTATGCTGTCATCGTCGGGGTCGTAAATTTCATCGGCGGTAGCGGTCAAAGTAGATAATTCTGTGGGTTCGCCAGCGGGAGTAATATCGATAAATGGATTGACAATCACCGGCGCTGCATTTACCACATCCACTTCGGGAGTGGAAACTGTTTCGCCTAAATCATAGCCATCATAAGGAGTGACATCGCACCAGACCACATCGCCCTTGGCAAATTCGCTTCCACTGATAGTCGATGTAATTTCGTCCTCGATTTCCTCGCCATTTCTATACCAACGATATTGGAAAATGACATCGTGTCCGTCAAGGTCATACCAGGATATTACATTTACTCGATATTCATCGAGCACAGTGCCTTCAGGATACGGAGTGATTTCCAATTCCTCCACAACTGGTGGATTATTGGTAATAACTGGACCCGACATATAATCACCCAGACCGATTGCTGGATTTCCATATTCATCTTCTGCGAAGAATCGGAAAGAGTGTTCTGTGCCATATTCCAGTGAGGTTTCATAAGTGTATATTGCGCCATCGGTGAAATCCTCATCTTCAGGGTCCAAAGGTTCCATATCGAATAATTCTCCATCGATATCCACTTGGACATATTCTGGTGCATAATTTCTGGAGTTAGAATAAGTGACTTGATAAGCGAACACTTGAGTTGGCAGACCTGATGCTGGATTCACATAACCATCGGTAAGAGTGGGTCCAGCGATATCGAAATTAAACCAAGCAGTATCGCCATAATCATAGCTATCATAAGGCAATACAGCCAGCCACCAGGACTGTCCGGTGCTGGTATATTCGCTATTTAGGACTACATCTTCCTCTACCAGATAGTCTTCTCGATACCAATAGAAAGAATATGTGACTTCATCGCCATCGGCATCGAAAGATGGATTTTCTATAACTGCCTCGATATCCTCGAAAGAGAATGGAGATTCAGGATAAATTCCCAGTTCTGGTGGGTCTGGTGGAGTATTCACTATCGTAACGATTTCAGTGTGAACGGGTTCGCCATATTCGTAGCTATCGAACGGAGTAATTTCACACCAGACTTCGTCTCCTCGAACGAAATTAGTTCCCGAGACTACCTGAGATGTGAGTCCCTCCACCAATTCTCCATTTCTATACCATTGATAAGAGAATGATACCGCATCGCCATCATCATCGTGCCAGGCAGTGACACTGGCGGTAATATCATCCACTACCATCGCATCGGGATAAGGAATAATAGAAACTGCATCGATTACTGGTAAAGTATTCCACACTGATGGACCAACGATATAATCTTCCATACCGATAGCCACATCGCTATGGTCATCGGTGGCGGAGAAACGGAACTGATGTTCACCCACTGCGAGAGTTGTAGTATAAGTAAATATTGCGCCATCGGTATAATCGGTATCTTCTGGATTCAGAGGGGACATCATATACAGGTCACCATCGATATTCACGCAAACTTCTTCTGGTGGATAATTTCTGGAATTTGTGTAAATAACAGTATATTCGAATTCGGTGCTGGCATGTCCCTCGGTGGGTTCGACAGCGCCATCGGAAAGGATCGGTCCACCGATATAGAATTCGAGAGTATCTGCTCCGCCATAATCTTCGCCATCAAAAGTCCACACGATAAGCTCACAATTGTCTCCGGTGGTAGTCAAATCGGAGGACAACACGGTTTCGGAACTGACCGAGATACCATCCACACGCCATTCATATTGATATTCTACATCATCGTCATCGGCGTCCTCGGATTCGCCAGATATAATAGCGGATACACTTTCGAAATCGAATGGTTCATCGGGATCGATAGCAATTTCTGGTGCGGTTGGAGGAGTATTCTCGATTATTATATGCTCGGTCTCCACAGAATCGCCATAATCGAAGCCATCATAAATGGAAACCACACACCAGACTTCATTATGCTTATCGAAATAATCGCCATCGAGAGTGTTTGCGGTATGTCCCTCAATTAACTCGCCGTCGATAAACCAATTATATACAACTTCTACGGGGTCATATTCGGAATCGGTAACGGTTCCAATTTCGCAGGTAAGGATAGAGTTTTCTCTCGCTGTATCAGGATTAGGAGAGATAGCAATCCAAGCTGTATCCAGCACTGGAGGATGATTCTGGATTTCAAATTCTAATGTATCACTCCACCCGGGTCGGTCTTCGGTATCCACTGCATAGACAAAGCAGGAATGAATATCTCTGCCCATGACATCGCCATCGATAATGGTAGAGAAATCTGCGCCATCGGTATAATCTATATCACCGGGATTATCCGCAGAAAGTATATATTCTACACCATCGATATTCACCACAATACTGCTTGGTGCATTATTCCTGCCATTGATATATACGATAGCAAATTCATAACTATCCTCGATATAACCGGGATTTGGAGTGATAACAAATTCATCGAATTCTGGGCGAATACCCGAGATAATTTCCATAGTATCGGTGCCGAGGTCGGTCATAAAAGAAGATGATATTTCGTCATTAAATATTCCCTGTTCAGCCCAGCAGCTATCGGTAACTATTACTTCCACTGCGGTGCTTTCGCCTGGATTTTCGATAGTGGCAGTCCATTCACCGGTGGAGGAATTGTAGGTGGTATCATTGATTTCCAGAGTATCGCCGGTATCTAAATTCAGGACCATAATAAATATACATCCATCTTCGGGATAACCGCCCTCGAATCTTTCCACCGTCCCAGTTAGCATATGAGGGAACCCTTGTCCCCATGCGGTTATGGCGAATATCGCCATAAAAATAAAAATCTGCCAGCGTCGCATATCTGCCTCCTTTTTGTTTTTTCGACTGTCAAAAACATCAAAAAATAAAATTTTTCTCCGAAATATTATGGCATAAATATTACCTTTTTCGTAATAGTATTACTAATAGATTTCATTTGAATAAAATAAATTCCTCCGGCAATATTTCCGGGAACCCAGCGAAATTGGCGTGAACCCGCTATATTACCTGAAAATATATTAGCCACAGGTTGACCTAATACATTATATATAGCAACATTCACTTTTCCTTGTCCGTGCAAACAAATTTCACAACTGTTATTAAATGGTGAGGGAGAAATGTTTAAGTTCATATTTTCCGGTTTGGAAACAAATGGAATTTTCACAAATGGGGTTAGAGTAGTTGTTCCCATATCCTGCATCATAGAATCCAATATCACCAATTCGGTATCGGAACCTGCGGTGGATTCGCAACCATCCTCGAAAAAAATCACAAATGTATCACCTGTAGCGGGGAACAGTCCACCAATCTGGACACTCCATCCGCCATTGGTCTCATTATATGTAGCTCTGGGGTCCTCTGGATAACGAATGGTCTCGGGAATACCGATTACAAAAGACTTGTAATTGAGACAAGCGGCAGTAGGATATCCATCACCTTCATTGACCACATAACCCCACATATAGTGCGGGTCGCCTTGAGCAAACAGGATACTTATAGCTATCAGAGTCAAAAACAACAATGATACACGGGACATCGTATTCACCCCCTTGTGAAAAAGGGAGGGAGCGGAAAACTCCCTCCCCATCGTGCATAACTTATTTCACCAACATTAACTTGGTTACAGCGGAGAACTCACCGGCTTTCATCTTGCAGAAATACACGCCAGTAGGAACCTCTCTACTGTCATTTCCTTTCGCATTCCAGACCACGCTATGATATCCTGCATCGAAATTACCATCCACGATGTCTGCTACTCGTTTTCCAGCCACATCGAATATCTCGATTTTCACTTTGCTATCCACTGGCAATTCGAATTTGATTTCAGTGGTAGCATTAAACGGATTAGGAGTAGCTCCTCTGAGTGCGAACATAGTGGGAATTCTATTAGCAGGTTTCAGGAAGAAATCACCAAGATGTTGTGCGGGAGCATCATTCAGGACGACTACTACTTCATCTTGCGCAGGATTTTCATCATCGGTATAGAATTTCAGTATATACTCATCGCCTTTTTTCCAACCGATATTTCCGAGCTGGACGAGGAATTTGCCATCGGATATGGAGCATCCATAGCTATTTTCGGTCAGCAGGATATCGCCGGCTTTGTTGGTCAAATTAAACCTGACCGATTCCCATTCTCCGTCTATATAGCCGATTAGAGCCTTTGGCATAGAACCACAATCCACAGTAGTGGGATTTTCCAGCATAGTTCTCTCGGTTGGGGAACTCTTAGTTGTGGGCCAACTGCCATCGGTTTCTGCCCACATCAAATATCCCTGACCGGGATATACCGGGAAATCTCCGAAGAATGTGGTTCCAGACCATACACACATATCGCCCCATCCACGATCCGGGCTACGATGTGCAATGGCACTGCATTCTGACGAACCGATTGCAACAATCATTTCGGATGCCATAGTGATATCTGGTCTATTCAGTGGGACCATCATAGAATTCCATCCACCAGCTAAATAGCTAATCGATGGCACCGATGCGGGAATATCGCCAGCAATGGAGAGTGTGGTAGTATTGGTGCTTAACACTATAAGCACATCGGATTCCTCATTTACCACTCCATCCGTTGTCGGTGGGACATATACACCTACCCAATCGAATACGGTATTATCCCATCGTGAGATATTTATCACATCGGCAGGTGCCAGATATGTAGCCAGTTGCGAACCCATAAGTGGGTCATATTCTTCCACATCGAATGGGACAGCGATTTGACCCCAATCGGGTCCGAACTCATAACTGGTGCGACCGACTCGCTCAGAATTATCACTCAAATTACCATCGTGGTCGTAAGCTACCACATAATAATATGTAGGTTCTGCGATAGGGTCAGCGGGTAGAGGTTCAGTATATTCTGGAGTATCTTCGGTGTCAACGACAGCATATTCGCCCCATTCGTAAGGGTCGGTGTTGGATTTATATATAATGTAATAGATATTGGTCGCCGGATCGAGTTCTGGGGAACCCTCATAGCCCTCGGTAATTTCATCCCACCATAGATGGACATTTCCGCCTGTTTGTTCGATTCTAACATCGGCGACAGCGGCGGGAGCAATATCATCCACGGGAGCGATAGAACCGACATAGTAATTATACAATGTATCGAAATCTATCATCGGATCGAGATTGGTGTGATAATTTACCACTATCTGATATTCTGACAGGTCGAAATTCCCGGGAGTGTAATATACATACAATGTTCCGCCGGATTCCACAATAGAATCGGGAGTGATATCTGTCCATATTCCGTCGAATATCTGATAATCATAGCTGGTGACTTTTATAGTGGATGTATCGATATCTCCGCCGAGGTATAGTGGGTCTTTATCACTGCATGTATGTATAATCATAATCTGTTCACCTTGGTCTGGAGCGACATCATCCAAAGTGGCATATATATGTGGGTCGAGTTCAGAAATCACATCGAATGCCATAGTATTACCAGGCGCATAACCGGATGGGTCGGAGTTTGCCCAGATAATTATTCCTTTTTTCCCGCAGGAAGGATGAATCCAGAAAGTATCGCATCCACGCTCGAGATAATAAGGACTGCTGGGTAAATCTATACATCCGGGAGCATCATAATTAGAACCGAGAGTGATTCCATAGTAGAAAGTAGTATCTATGGTTCCCGAAGTATGATGAGCAGCCAATTCCACTCGGACAGAATCGCCCACGAATATCGGAGTGGGGTCTATCACCTGAACAGTCAGATAACCGAGTCCACCGGAGATTACGAAGTTATAGTAGAAATTGATATAATCATCTGTTTGGGTCCGGGCTTGAACTTGAGCGTTATAAGTTCCATTCTGCAGTGCAGTGACCGGAACCCACATATTCCACAGGAAAATAGCTCCGGTAGTATCTCCACCATCGATTTCATACAGGACTGCGCCGGGGTCGAGTTCTATCCAGGTGAATGTATCGCTCCAGGTGCTACCGGTCCACCATTGGACTTCACCATCGACAACAAACTGCAAAGCAATTTTTGCACTATCGATATTGTTGAACCATCCAAGGCAACCTCGCATAGTATCGTATACGGCAACCCGCAATGTTTCCTGCCAAGTATAGAGTGTGCATACTTGACCATTGTATGGATAATACGCCGCCATAGAATCGGGGTCCATATTATCCACAGCGAAACGCCAGGATGCGGTATCAGATTGATTGTCGATGTCATCCCAAGCGATAGTAAATAGTTCATAGCAACCAGAACCATCTGGTGTCCAGGCATAATCATACCATATAGTATCCGCACCGACCAAGTTGAGTCCGGGGTTTAATTCTGGCATAGGTGCAAGCACAGTCAATGCTTCATCCAACCAGACATTGTCTGGATAGAACCATATAGGTGAACCGGACACCACAAAATCTCCCACAAAATCATCCCACCACAGTGAATCATCTTTGCTTATGGCGAGTTTCACGCTATCCACTGCCATTATACTATCGGTAACATAACCGTAAACCGCATCCAGCATAATAGCATCCCAGGTATTCGGCAATAATCCGCTGGAACTGAATACACTCTCCGTAGGAGCAGTAGTATATGTGGGATCTGTGATAAAGCATTCTGGTTTATCGCAATCCACCAGTATATCCAGACTGTCGGTGGGACTATCGAAATTAAACAGCATATCATCCGCATAAGTGAATACCCTGAACACATATGAATCATCCAGGGGGACAATTCCAGTATAATACCAGGTTTCTCCTGATTCGAAAGTCATCGGATTATAAATTGCGGACATAGATGTTACCCAGTCGCTGAGAGTGGCATCCCACCAGAGATTGTTGAATGTATCCTCGATTGCCACATAAGCCTGATATACTCCAGCCACCGCAGTAGGATCGCTAACTACCACTGTATCCCAGGCGATAGCTCGAATGGTATCGCCATAACTGCATTTATAATACACAGTAGTATCGCCATCATCTGGCTCGAATATCTGTGTTATCGGCGAAGTAGCATCATAGACGAAATCTATTTCATCCACATCGGATGGATTTCCAGCTACATCGGAACATCTGGCGTAAGCATAATAGATTCCCTCTGCGACCAGGTCGGCAGTATCAGGCATTGCAGTCCAATATTGTCCACCACCGAGCACAGTCAGTGCCAGCCAGAAGGTATCTGTCTGCCAGGTAGTTCCATTCCAGAACATACCTCGAGGATCTACCAGCATTCCTTCCACTGTGGTATTGTCCACGCCGGAGAAATTATCGGTGGCACTTACCAGTAGTGTTTCCTCCCAGGTCCAAGCAGAATATAGTGGCTGGTCAGGGTTGAGTATATTCACTGTGGGTATTACCACATCGATACCCAATGTATCACTGATTGCATATATATAATTGGAAATAGTATCCATTTCCGGTTGAATAAATATAGGGTCACCGAGAGTATCCAGCCCCACGAACAACCAGGGCACAGGATAGGGTTGAGTCTGCCAGTATTGATTGCGGAACCAGATAGTATCTACCATAAAGGCAACCAGGTCATTCACATCGGTCAGACCATCCCATTGGATTGTGTATGCTAATGTATCCGATGCACCGGGGAATAGTGTATCGTGTGTAGAAGTGGGCGCTATCAAACCGCTCAATCCGGTGATTTCACTCCACAGGTCGTCGAAAAATACCAATGGCATATTCTCGCCGGTCAATCTGGCGGTAGCTCGACCAGAATCCGAACAAGTAGATAATAGATTCCAGAACGGAATATCTATATGGATAGAATTAGTTCGGTTAATCCAGATATATCCGCCGTTGGGATATCCACCGGACAATGTCCCATCCAGTATATCCAATCTCGGTGGTTCAACAACAGTGGCAAAAGTCACATCATCATCGATGAAGAATTGAGTATATGTAGGATGTGCATCTGCTGGTTCCCAGTTATCGAAATCGAATGAATCTACCGATACAATGAACATATCCTCGGCTTCGCGATTATGACACTCATTAGAATCTGCCATATATTCTGTGGAAATAGTTGTGCACCATACCGGACCGAACACGGGGTCATCGTAGTATGTGGTAAATTCATTTTGTGCGATTTCCACAGTAGCAGGACCGACCAGTGAAATGGGGAAATGCAATGCGCCATTATCGAATCTGATACGCAGATATTCTAATGTATCGCCGCCGGCATAGCAAACTCGGGTATATACTGTCATATGCTGATAATCTATGCTATCCATAGTAATTATTGCGGTATCGGTAGTATCGGCGATATGTGCGGGTGCATCGTTCCAAGTAGTATCAATATATATCTTTGCAGGTTCCTCCACTCGAATAAACGCATTTCTATCGGTATAGTGCAATCCGATAACTCTACCTGCGGACGGGTCAGCAGTATGAAGGAATGCGAGCAGAGTATCGTCCTCCACATCATACATAGGCTCCACCACTGTGAAATCGATAAATCGATGTTCACCTGGATTAAGTGTGCCTATATTGACAATGTCCTCACGAGGATTGCCATTAATCGATGTATGAGTTACACTGGAGCGAAGTCCGAGTTCTATATTATCGATAGGTGAAGAGAATTCATTATATACATGAACAGTAACGGTGTGTTCCTGAAGCCAATCGGATTCCCAGCGCTGATTTACTGCCAGTTCTCTGGGCAGGTCGGATAGGACATTATAAATATGTATATAAGCGACATCGCCACGAGGTAGAAATCTTTCACTGCCGACATTTCCAGCAGAATCTACTGCCCAGATTTGCATAGTGTATGATGTAACACCGGTGGGTTCAGGAATTGTATCCAGCCAGTTGCCGGTGGAATCATCATACCCGAACACAAAAGTATCCGCTGTAGCCTGCCAACCGGTTCCATTCCAGAATTGTCCGCCAACTTCCTCGATAACACAACCTACGAATTCCACACCGGAGTGATTATCGGATGCGCCCAGTTGGACAACATCATCTGTAGGCCACGGATCGGAACTGGCATAAGGCTCCACAAACCAGGCATTAGGTGGAGTCACATCCACCAGTAAGGTATTGAATGTAGTATCGAATGGGCTGGTAGATGCGAAACCATCATCGGCGCGATTGGCATCATGGAAATTCGCCTCGAAGTATGAAGTTAGTGTATCCTCGAAATCGGGCGAAATTCCATTATCGGTCAATTCGAAAGAGAATCTGACAGTATCGCCGGGACCAATATTATCGGTAGGCGCTCCACCCGGGAATGTCTGTATCCATAGTGGTGGAGTAGTTCCTGCGATTGCAGTAGCTTCATATCCACCATCATTGAAAAATCTGGTTAAGACATCATATACATCCAGAGAATCAGCAGTGGCATAGTCACCATCCTCACTATACAGAGTAACCTGGAATTCCATCGGATCGGTGGCATTGAGCCAATACACGAAATTGCCCCAGTAATTGACCAATCCGGAAGGATGTGGATCGGTGGCATCATAAGTGACATCGCGAACATGCAATTCCGGTGGCATAACGATTCCGATACTATCGTCGTCATCGGTATAAGTGACCATGCAGGAATCCATGGTATTACTATCCACACCGGCTGCGGTGACCTGGAATATTTCATCATCGGTTCCCAAAGCGCCAGAATTTAATGGGTCTGCCCAGATGGGGATATAGAACGATATACTCGCTCCACCGGGAATATTTACATCGCTGAACACATTGGTAGGAGCAAATGTAGATGCGCATCCATAAGCACTGGTGCTGGAAACATCGATTACCACATCTTTCAGCAGTGCATCGCCGGTATTGGTAATATCCACTTGCAGATAGAACAACTGGTCTTGAGTGAAATATGGTTCATTGTATGGTGTTCCAGCTATATCAGCCACTGCTACTACATCGTCCACATTGATATGAGCAGGGTCATCTACTTCTACTATTATATCATCATCTACCACAGAATATCCGGAGCAATGAGGACCATACAATTCTGCCCAAACCCAGTCAATATCTGGAGCGGGAGCACAATCAGAAGCCTGTGTATTAAATGTAATCACTGCGGTATCGCCAGGGTTCATAGTGGGCAGAAGTTCCCACTGGAAATCTAACAGTCCCCATCCAACCATACATTTGCCGGTAAACAACCATAAAGTATCGGTGCTATCGGCTATAGTATGATGAGCAACCACAGTCACCGACACTATATGAGATTGGGTTCGATTTGCATAATAATCACAGATGATGCCATCACCCTGGTGAGGTAAATTAGATGCTACATCCAATATTTCCATGCGAGGGACTTGTTTCATCGAATAACCAGCCAAGCCATTTACGGGAACCATCACCTGCCAGTTGGGATTGTGGCAAAATCTACCCACAGAATCTGCCCACCATTCTTCGACCAAACTATCCGCCATAAATCGAATCCAGTCTGCGCAGGTATCCGCACTGACGAAATCGAATGGCAACATAAAGTCGTGATATTCCTTGAGCGCAAGAATGGACAGCATTCCGGTAAATGTCTGATGATGAAGTGGGAAATATCGCAAGTTGGTATGGAAATTATTACCAAAATCGGCGATATTGAGAACAAATCCCCAGGGGTCGCCATCGTTATCTACATCCGCTTCAATAATGTATGTATCGAAAACAGAATCCGCTTCGGTAGTATCTCCCGCAAGGGCATATGCCATAAGGAATGCCAGTGCTTCGTAATCTTCCATTCCCTCCGAGACATTTTTCAGGTCGCCCATATATCTTGAATACATATAATCCAGTCCATTGGTCTGGACATACTCCATCGCTTTTTGGATAAGCCTATCATAATAAGAATAGGTAGAACCGCCATCGGTGGTTCTCATCAATGGCGAACCACCAAATACATCATTATATTTTATCAGAACGATAGACCACAATGCAGTTAAATATGGGTCGTCAGACCCAAATAGCTGGATAGTGCTATCCACATTATCGAAATATGGACTGTTCAACACTCCATCGATAATCATATCGATTTCATCCTGGAAATATAGGTCACCGGTATAAGTGAGATAGATGGCATCCCACAGCATCCATTCCAAAGTGACCTCATCTGTATCCTGAGGCCAATAGTCTGGTGCTGCATTTCTATTCCAGAAAGATGCATCCGGGACTAATAAACCAGTGGGCAAATCGAAATAACCATTGTAGAAAGCTTGAGTATCACTCCACCATGGTTCGATACCATTACCAGCACCAGGTTCATCCAGGGTATCGTCAGCATCGGCACGAGTGCCGAATACATAATTTACTGCTGCGTGCCCGAGATTAGTCCGGATACCGGTGGCAGATTGTCCCAGAATAATAGCGGCAGTGTTATAGAAAAAACTTCCCCAGTATGGCTGAGATTGATTTTCCAGCCGAGGTGCATCTGGGGTTGCGCCCCAACTTTGCACCCAAGCGAGTCCGGTAGTCTGGTCAACCAAACCACTATCCGTTCCCGTAGTGGGAGTGTTAGGGTCAGTAACATAATCGACTGCCGCATCGGCAAAGTCCTCGTAGTAGCCAGCTCCTGCAATAGTGACAAGAACCAGCATTGCCAGCATAACTAAAACCCACCGTCTCATAACTCCTCCTTTTTTAGAGAATTTGTTTTAGTTTTTTCAAACAACTTCAAACATCTTCGTTTTTTTCAGAGCAAAATATTCATTCAGCGAAAAAGCCTATATCAAGGTTTTAATTCCCGTAATTCAATATATTTCAAGACATTATCGCGTATTCCTTAATTTAAACATAATGTATTCGCCTACAAATATATGAATGTAAAAGAATATGTCAAGTAAAAAATTGTTTTATTCATAACCACCATTTAAAATAATAAACCACCAGAATCATAAACAACAGCGATATAACTGTAAAAGAGAGGGTAAATCCAAAAGAAAATTTTACCACCGCAATATCGACAGTAACTGGCGGTTCTATTCCAAAATTTATCGAATATACCAAAAAATTTTTCACCACTCCAGTGGGCAAAATCATCTCCAGCAATTTAGATA
>QNEG01000007.1 GCA_003645115.1 bacterium
CATTATATGGTGGGGAAGTTACAATCAAATCTATACTTTCTGGCGCAATTTCATTCGTCGTCAATATATCGTCCTCGATTATTTTTATCCTTTCATTCTCGAAAAATATCATAGTTTCTCCTTTACTCCACTGGAACAATCATATATATGAATTGGTCGCCGAGAGCGGATGCAGCTTCTTCCGCCTCTTGTTTGGTGCGGAATCGTTCCGCTCGAACCCGATACAGAACTTGTTCATTAACCACAGTCTTCTGGATATATGGCTCTAGTCCGATATCCTTCAGTTTATTCATCATAATAAATGCTCGACTGCTGTCGGAGAATGCGCCGAATTGAATAGTAAATCCACCGGTGAATGTTGAATCGGCATTTGGTTTCACTTCGGCGAAAAAATTTGCTAAATACGGATAATCTGCCACAGCGGATGGAATGTTTTGCTCCATTCTGGCTAATCCCGCAGAACTCCATGCTCGCAAACGATTTTGGTTAATCTGTGAAAGATATACCTTCGCAGAATCTTTTTGGTCGAGTATGATATAGCAGAAACTCATCAACAGTAATCTAACATCCTCGCCGAAATCTGTGCGCTGAAAAAATGCCAGTGCCTGCCGATATAGACCACGGGAATAATACAATCTTCCCAGCTCGAATAATGCCTCGGGGCTTTCGCTCTGGCGAAGTTTCTCAGCGATTTGCTCGGCACCTCGCATATCGCCCATAACAGTAATCAAGTCATTAGGATAATCATTCCGAGCCCAATACGCCGAATATTGCGGTTCACCGAATGCACAAGCCAAAAGTGCTGATAGTATGACTATTTTTGCTATTGTGCGCATAACAGATTTATATTTTATTCTTCTTTTAGTGATTCGGAATATTTCATTTTTTCCTTCACCAATTTCTCCAGTTCATTCTCGATTATTTCTATTGCCGAATGGTTATCACCGAGCATACAGGAAATTTTTGCATCATCGAGAGCGATTAGTAATGTTTTATTCGGTGCCTGTCGAATTATATTTTGCGCAGTTTGTAATTCTCCCATTTTTTCATAAATCGATGCCAGACGAATCCTTACAATTTCTGCATCGGGATTTTCTTTCAGTATTTTACGATACAGTTTTCGAGCATCATCGAACTCACCTGTTTCGTAATATGCACTCTCGATTTTATCGATAATCGTATCGGCTCGCTCGGGGAATTCGGTCAGTGCTTTTTCCCACCATTCCAGTGCTTGTGCTATTTTGCCTTCCTGCATATATGCATCGCCGATTTTCACCATAGCAGGCAAACAATTAGCATCCAATTTCAATGCTTCCTTGTAAATTATTCTCGCTTTGTGTGGATCATCCTGGACTATATTATCGCCGATTTTTACTTTATACATCGCCAGAATCTGTTTATTGCCATCGGTTTTGGCAAGGACAGAGAATGCATCTTCCCAGCGTTCGAGTTTTTCCAGTATTTCTGCGCAAAGCTCATAACACCATTGGTCTGGTTTCAATGAGATAGCTTGTTCGATATATTCCAATCCCTTTTTGTAATCATTCAGTGCAACAGCATCCAATGCAAGTGATTTATATACCCGAGCTTTTTGTCCTGGTGTTATAAATGCGCGGGGTAATAACGATATATGCAATTTCTTTGCGGTTTCTGCATCGCCTTTCTGGCGAAGGATATCGCCCAGCAAGGTGAAAGCAATGATATTCGATGTATCCTTGGTGGATGCAGAGTGAAGATATTTGACCGCAGAATCCAGGTCGTGTTCGATAATCGCTACCAACCCACGAATGAAATCATCGCTACTCACCTTGTATCGTATTTTGAGACGATATGAATACCATATCGCGAAAAGTATAATTATCGCGAAAATAAATACTATAAACCATAGACTTCCGCTAATCATCGTTCCTCCTTGTGAATATCCATATCAGACAGGGGCATAGTTCTCAATTGTCCCAGTTCATTTTCCAGTTTTTTGATAGTATTTTTCAATCTGGAGATTTTAGTTCTGAGTCTGATTTCCTGAACGATGCACAGGATGAGAGTCCACAATAGACCGATACCGAATGCCCATAATACTAACACATTTACGGTCACATTGGGAATAATTTTAAATCCCAATGAAATTGTCCCGATATTATGCCCATAATTCAGACTGACAAAAGCTGCTATTCCCGTTATCAATATAAGCAGCATAAATAATACAAAAATTCGCATATTTTCCTCCAATGTTTATCAAAAATCGAAATTATTTATTTATGTTAATCTAACACCATTTATCACCAATTCGAAATTTTTTTCGAAGAATTTGGCGGCGCGTCTGGATTCTATCATTCTGGTTAAAAATATCTCGAAATATTCCATCACCGATGAAATTGCCGGGTCGATAAGAATGGATAGTTCTATAGTCTCTTCATTAGCTAATGTCAGATTGCTGCTTTTCGCTGCATAATTGACTCTATCGTGGATATCCAGAGCTACCGTATCGGGATTTCTCACTCGCGAATAATGGACATCGGATTTGTCTGCGATAATAATCGCCGAGCATATATCCGACACCGGATCTCCCTCCTCCTCGTGGTGATTGCCCACTGCGGTAGTTATTTCCAGTATCTCTGTGTAATCCATTCCCATTTCGGATAATAAATTCATAATAATATGTGCGCTATGTTGAGCGTGATTTCTTCTATTGATTACATTACCGATATCGTGCAGGAAACCTGCAATTTTAGCCAGTTCAGCTCGGCGCTGGTCGAACCCTAGTTGATGTAATAAATTCCCCGCTCGTTCAGAAACTATCTTACAATGTCGAAATCCGTGTTCGGTATAACCCAGATGTTCTAATGTCCTGTCGGCGTAGGTTATCAACTGTTTTATTTTCTGGTTCTCGGCTATATCGTCTAAAGTAATCATATTATAAAAATATCTGTTTAATCACTCACTGTCAATCAAATAGATAATTAGCTTCTCATCGCCTCGGGAATAGTGGAGTTATAGGTTTTAGATAATTCCTCCAAATTCCATCGCATCTCATCGATAGCCAATACTGGTTCTGCGATTACTTCACCCATATGAGAATATGGGATATTCGATTGGCTCAATTTCGTTTCGATTGCCGAAATATTGTTCTGTGCGACACTGATTATAAATCTTCCCTGCGATTCGGAGAATAGCCACAATAGTTTATCCCAGTCATTATCATAATTGGATTGGATTTTTGCGCCCAGATTTTGTGAATGGATTACACACTCTGCTAATGCGATAGCTATTCCGCCATCGGAGATATCGTGAGCACTTTCCACAAGACCGCAATCTATCATATCCAGCAATGATTCGATTATATTGGAATGCAATTGGAATCGAGGTGCGGGCGGATTGCCCGAGTATTCGCCACATAATACTTTCTGAAGTGCTGAACCACCGATTTCTGTGGGTTCGGTGATTCCGAGTAAATAAATGATATCCCCAGAATTTTTAAATGCCATCGGAGTAATATTTTTTTCGTTCTCGATAATTCCTACCATTCCCACTACTGGAGTGGGAAATATTGCAGATTCTGGAGATTCATTATAGAAACTGACATTGCCACCGGTAACCGGTATATTAAGAATATCGCAGGCATCGGCGATACCCAGACAGGCTCGAGCAAACTGCCACATAACCTCGGGCTTTTTGGGATTGCCAAAATTGAGACAATCGGTGATACCGATAGGTTTTGCTCCGACTGCGGAAACATTTCGTGCTGATTCAAGGACAGCTAATGCACCACCGATGTATGGGTCGAGATAACCGTATGCGCCATTGCAATCGGTGCATACTGCGATGAATTGCTCGGTTTCCATAAGTCGAAGCACAGCGGAATCTCCACTGCCGGGAATAAGCACTGTCCTCACTCCCACCTGATTGTCGTATTGACGCCACACCCATTTTTTCGAGGCGATAGTGGGAATTCCCAAAGTGGATAATAACATATCGTGTAGAGAAAACTCACTATTTCTATACTTACTTTTGATTTTGGCGACTGGATTTCCTGATTGAATTTTTTCCAACCAAGCTGGTTTCTTTCGAGGTAAATCATATACCGGTGCACCATCGCCAGCTTTCAATGCATTTACCGGGATTTCACCGGCTATTTCTCCTCTCCATCTCAATCGAAGCACCGGTTCTTGGATTACTTCACCGATTACCGCATAGTGTAATCCCCATTTGCGAAGTATCGTCTCGATTTTCGGTAAATTTTCCGCAGTGGAAACTAACAGCATTCTTTCCTGCGATTCGGACAACATTATTTCATAGGGAGTCATTTCCTTTTCGCGAAGTGGGATTTTATCCAGGTTCATTTCGATACCCACTTTGCCTTTAGCCGCCATTTCGGCAGCAGAACTGGTAAGACCAGCTGCGCCCATATCTTGCATACCAACAGCCAATCCCTTTTCTGCTATTTCCTGTGTTGCTTCCAGTAGTAATTTTTCAGTGAATGGGTCGCCAATTTGCACCGATGGTCTATCCTGATGTGAACTTTCGGTCAGTTCATCCGATGCGAACGATGCACCGTGGATTCCATCTCTGCCGGTAGATGCTCCGATATATATCACCGGATTTCCAATTCCTTCAGCCTTAGCGGAAATCATCTTATTTACATCCACGATACCTACCGCCATTGCATTTACCAGTGGATTACCGGAGTATGCATGTTCGAATCTGACCTCGCCAGCTACAGTGGGAACACCGAAACAATTACCATAGAATGCGATACCACGGACTACTCCATCGAACAGGTGTTTTGTTATTGGATTGTCCAATTCGCCAAAATGCAGGGAATCCAGTGATGCGATGGGATATGCGCCCATACAGAAAATATCTCGCAATATTCCGCCGACTCCAGTAGCAGCGCCCTGAAAGGGTTCCACTGCCGAGGGATGATTATGGCTCTCGATTTTGAATGCTAACGCCCAATTATCCTTAAGTTTCAGGACACCGGCATTTTCCTCGCCCATCTCGGTAAGCGAACGCTCACTGGCGGTGGGAAATTTCTTCAGATGAATCAGAGAGCTTTTATATGAACAATGCTCACTCCACATAACAGAGAAAATTCCAAGTTCGGTATAATTCGGTTCACGACCGAGCAATTCTACTATTCGGTTATATTCTTCCTCGGATAACTTAAGTTGTTTGGCAATTTCCAACATATTTACTCCACTCGATATTATATATTTTGCTATATTCTATAAACAATGGGAACAAATTCATTTAACTCTCGCACCAGAGTAGTATAATTCCCTGAAATATTGACCTTTAGGGAAAAGACCATATATTCCACCAGTATGAACCAATACGATATTTTTTGCATGGTTAAATTTTCCCTGTCCAATCATTTCAAAAGCACCCTTGAATGCTTTTCCAGTATATGTAGGGTCGAGTATTATTCCCTCATTTTGAGCAAACTGTGATATAAATTTTGTCAATTCTTCGTCCATAACACCATAGCCTTTGCCCCAAAATCCATCTATCAAGGTGATTTCATCGGGATTATGCTGAATATCGAAATCATATTTTTGGATAAATTCACTGGTGATTTTTGAGATGTGTTCTTTTTGCTGTTGAATATCTGGACCGGCGGTTATTCCAATAATTTTAGTAGGGACATTCAATTTGCCGAATCCTGTCCATAGTCCAGCGTATGTAGCGCCACTTCCCGATGCCACTATAACATAATCCGGGATGAAATTATTTTCCCTGCACTGTGTGATAATTTCCTCTGCGGCGGTAAAATATCCCCATACGCCGAGAGAATTGGAACCGCCCTCGGGAATTATATAAGGGTTCTTTCCTTGCTGGCGCAATTTTTGAGCTTCCTCCTCCATAATTTCATCGTGATGTTCGTATTGTTTAGCGGTTACCCATCGGAATGTGGCACCGAGTATGATATCTAATAGCCAATTCCCAGTGGGACCCTCGCCGGTTCTTCGAAGCACCAGATGAACATCCATTCCCAATCGTCGTGCCACTATCGCTACTGCTCGACAATGATTGGATTGCTCTCCACCACAGGAGATGAGGACATCGGAATTTTTCTGCAAGGCATCGGCGCAAAGGAATTCCAGTTTCCTTATTTTATTTCCGGACTCTGCGGAACCAGTCAAATCGTCTCGTTTCACCCAAATATTTATTTCGGATTCCCGCAAAGTTCTTTTCAGCGGAATTAATGGTGTGGGCAATGTGGCAAGAGAAATTTTATTCGGTTTCCCCGACATATTAACCTCCCGTTTTGGCACTGGAAAATTTTGATTTACATTCTAATAAACTTTCATATACGCAAATAGGGACTTTATATATTCCCAGCAATGGTTCACCTCGCACAATACCATGGCAATCCGAGCCACCAGATATGGCTAAATTATGGTCTCTGGCGATTTTTTTCAATAATTCTATTTGATGTGGTTTATGGAACGGATAATATACTTCCACAGCATCGATGCCCATAGATATAACATCGAAAATATTATCCATACAACCTTCGGTGACTGCGCAATGAGCTATCGATGCAATTCCGCCAGCTCGATGTATAGTATCGATAGCCTCCTGTGGAGTAGGTGCCCATCGGGGGATATATGCAGATTTACCATAGGCGAGATACTTATCGAATGCGGTTTGTAATCTGGGGATAAAGCCGAGTTTTACCATAGCATTAGCGATATGTGGTCTTCCCACTGAATTTGCTCCACCAGCAATTTTAAACACCAGTTCTGGTGGGACTTCCATTCCCATATCTTTCAGGCGAGCACAAATCTTGAATACTCTATCTTTCCGAGCCTGTTGAAGTCTTTTCAATAATTGTTCTATCGATTGTGCCTTATGGTCGATAAAATAGCCCAGAATGTGCATCCTTCCCTGACACCAGGCAGTAGATATTTCTATTCCCGGCACAAAATCTATATTCAGTGTTTGCGCTTCTGCGAGAGCGTCGTCGGTGCCATCGATTGCATCGTGGTCGGTAATAGAAATAGCGGAAAGGTCATATTTTTTTGCCCGCTGGACAATCTGGACAGGTGTCAAACTCCCATCAGAAACAGTAGAATGAGTATGAAGATCTACATACTTTTTCATTGTATTTCCCACCTATTCAAAAGAGCAAAGGCGTCGAGACAAACCATTCCCAACGCCTTTCGTAAGAATTCATTATAGCGCTATGTTAATCATTTGAATATAATTCATCTTGGATTATTTCTATGGTTTGCTCTGTAATTCCCTCGATTTTATCCATAATCTGCTCGGTCTTTTCCCATATTCTATCGGCAAACTCCTCATCTTTGCAACTGTTTAGGTTAATAGCTACATTAAACCAGGCGGAGTTAATAGCGGATTCTGCCATAACTGCAGCGATACCCACATCGGAAATTACATTCTTGTTGCAAATCGGCGCTAGTTTAAGAGATAGCAATAGCAGTTCGGCGGAATGTTCCATAATCCTTACCGGGACAAAAGTTGCTTTCTGTAGTGCGTGGTTTAGGGCTTCCTTTCGCAATAACTTCTCTTCTTCATTATTTTTTGGCATCCGAAGTGCACTCATAAAATCATTGAATGCTTCCACATCTTGTTCTATCAATTCCTGCTGATGTTTTCTCAATTCCTCGCTCTTTTCCAGAATGCTTTTTATTTCTTCCTGGTGTTGTTCGCAGTTTTTTTTGCCAATGGATAGATTACACACCATCGAAATAAGTCCTGCGGAGGATGCGCCTGCCAATGCTGCGATACTGCCACCGCCAGGAGTTGCCGAATTGGAAGCTAATTCGTCGAAAAATGTTTCCAGTGACTTATTTAATATCATTACCCTCTCCTTAACAAATTATTCCGTAAAATATTCTCTTTTGTGTAGTGCGCAAGCGATTTTTTTTATTTAATCGCAGAAATTATTCGACATAATATACCATTTCGCATTGTTGTGATGTTATTGGTATCTTTCCGATAAATTGAATGAACAGAGTTATTGGAGTATGTTTCAAAACTATTTGCGATGACAGATTTGAGAGGGATTTATTATTCTCTCTGTTTCAGCCACCATGCGATTTCGGCAAAAATTAGTGCGAGAAATGGCAGTGCTAAAATGGATATGTAAAGTATTCTATTTTCCTGTTCGGGAGTTAGTAGTAATTGTCTATTTTTAGGATTTTTGGGACGAATGGAAATCATTTTTTCTTGTTCGGTAAGCCAATTGACTATATTTAGAGCAAAATCTTTGTTCCCCATAAAATCGATATATTCATTGGTGACAAAATCTGCATCGCCGATAACTACCATTCTGGGAGAATCTTTTCGATTAGGATATTGTATTGCACAGGCGATAGTCAATGGACCGGGAATATCTTTTCTCGGGTCGAATACTGCTTTCTCGGTCTGCCAATCGATATCTGCCCATGATTTTTCTGAACTTCGAGCCAGTTCTGTATATTCGAATGGTGTCTGCAATCCCTGTATTTTAGAAACGGTGCATAAGGTCGGCATCATAGTGAGTAGATTAAATTCTGCGGTGATAGGATGTCTTGATTCATAGGCGCGAATTATGGGCATTTCCGGTCCCAGACCGAACATACTACCCTGTGAGGATAGATCGAATATCATATTATTATGTATTCGCACACCATATCGGGTTAGAAATTTGGCTAATGAATCAGATTGTCCAGGATTCAACATCACCAATAATTTTCCACCATTTTCAAAATATGAACTTAACATATCCAATTCACCGGATAACGGATTTGTTTTCGGTCCGATGATAACTATCATACCAGCATCATCGGGGATATCTGATGTAGCGAAAAGATTCAATGTATCGAAATCTAAACCCTCGTAAGTGATACTTTGAGCGAATATACTCAAACCTTGTGCCTTTTTCGAGAATGGTGAAAATTCTCTATGACCGACCAGGAAATATACTTTTTTTCCACCGCCCCATACAATTTGTTTTATGGTAGCAGTCAATTTCTCCTCATCGGGTGCGGATATGGTTTTGGAGCGCTCATTATATATTATCACCGCCTGACCATACTCGGTAACATTATATTTATTCGACAACTGCGGATTTCTATCGGGGTCGATTATCTCATAGTCTATGTGCGGACTAAATTGGTCATATTCTATTATAATATCGACCGCATCCTGATTTATTGGCGCATCCGGATTATCGAACAATAATATTTTCACTTTTTCATCCAGATTGGCGAGAATTTTTTTTGTGCCATCGGATAAAGTGAAAAGATTTTCTGCGGTCGAGTCGATGCGGTATTTATATTTTGCGCCCAAAATGTTGATTATTATCAAAATTCCGATTAAAAAAATAGAACTCAAAATCGCTCTGGTTCCACTACCCAAAGTTCCTTTGCCGATGAATGTTTTTATAATTTTCCAGGAAGAAATCGACCATATAAATATCAAAACCAATCCAGCAATCAAAAATATTCGAGCGACAATTATATATTCGGTCAATATCCAGGCTAACAGGATGCCCAGAAATATCAGGTCGAGTCCTATTATTCCAACTATTTTTAGATACCTTTTTCTCATATAGAATACTGGTTTAAATTATTCTCCAGTAACTCTCCACAAATTTAATGAGCGGTGGATTAAAAAAATTCCAAAAATTGAAATAGTAATAAAATAGATAATATCCTGTGTATCGATTATTCCTTTGGAAAAACTGAGAAAATGTTGTGAAAATCCGATATAGTTCAATATCTGCGCTATGGTTGGACTGGCAAATAATGTGCTCCAGTTGACAATCCATAATAGTAATAATAGTGCGAAAGTTATAAATGCGGATATAATTTGGTTTCCAGTCAGAGAAGATATAAATTGTCCCAGCGGAATGGCAGCGATACCCAGCAATAATAATCCCAGATATCCCGACCATACGGGACCCCAATCTAATCCGGGATTAGTGTATATATGAAGTATTATCTGAAATATCAAAGTGGTCCCGATAAATAGGGTGTAAACTATTATATTAGCGAGCAATTTTCCCCATATAATTTGAGTAGTAGAAATAGGCGAAGTTAGTAATAGTTCTGCGGTGCCCGAATTTCTTTCTGCTGAATAAATTCTCATAGTCAGGATGGGGATAATAAATAATGCGATTATCGCCAGATTGGAGAAGAATGGTATCACCACCCATTGATTAGCATTCATCGGCGGTGGAGACATACTATAACTGGCTTTGTATTGTATGATTTGAGCACATTGGACAGCGAAATAGCTGGCGATATTGTAGAAAAGGAACCCAGCGATTCCCAGAAACACCGCCAACATTATGTAAGTGGTAGGCGATGAAAAGAACCAGGACAGCTCCTTTTTTAATATGGCGAACATCGCTCTCATTCTGTTTCCTCCTTACCGGAGACTATTTTTAGGAATACCTCCTCCAGACTGGCTTCGATTGGAGTCAATTCCAATATGTGCCAGCCGTTTTTATGTGCCAATTCGGTAATTTTATGGTGTGTTTTCCATTTAGGCTCGAATTCCACAGTGAATGTATCGTTCGCACCCTGCGGAATCACCCGAATTACTCCATCCAGTTGCAAAATGGAGCGTTCGACTTCATTGGGTGGACCGGAAAGTTTCACTCGCACCGCATTTATTTTCCGAATTTTCTCGGCAAGTTCTGCCGGCGAACCGATTGCAAGTATTTTCCCTTCATTTATTATCGCCACTCTATCGCAGGTGATTTCAGCCTCGTGAAGTATGTGAGTGGAAAGCAACACAGAATGATTTTCTCCCAGAGTTTTTATCAATTCTCTGGTATATCTAATTTGCTCTGGGTCGAGTCCTATAGTGGGTTCATCCAATATCAATATCGGTGGGTCGGCTAATATCGCCGATGCCAATCCTACTCGCTGACGATAGCCCTTGGATATATGAGCGATATATTTATTCCACACTTGTTCCAATCCGCAGACCTGGGCTAAATAATCCAATCTGGAGGATAATTTTTTCCTGGGTATTCCTCTTATCTCGCCTACAAATTTGAGAAATTTGCTAACTCTCATCTCATCATATAAGGGGGGGTTTTCTGGCATATAACCGGTTATTTTCCTGACTTCTATCGGTTGCTTGGTTATGTCATATCCCTGCACTTTTACCTCGCCCGCAGTAGGCGGAATAAAGGTTGTCAAGATTCTCATAGTAGTGGTTTTCCCAGCACCGTTCGGACCGAGTAAACCGAGTATTTCATTTTCCCGAACAGAGAAATCGACATCCTGCAATGCTGGAAAATCACCATAATTCTTGCAAAGATTTTTTACTTCTACCACATTCATAAATACTCCCGAAATTGTGGGAACAAAATAGGCAAACTTTCTGCCATTGTAAAGAGAAAGTTTGCCTGTAAAATTGGATTTGCGGATTCTAATAATCCAATCGAAATGGCATCGGTTTACGCTCGAGTGGCAAGATATATTGTATATCCTTCGCGCCAGACTACGAATAGAGCTACATTTTCCTTTTCAATTTTTTTCGCTGCCGATAATAAATCTTCAGTATCCCGGATTCTTGTCCGATTTAGTTCTACGATAATATCATTGGGCTGGACACCCGCTCTGTCGGCGATAGAACCCGGTTCCACTTCGGTAACCAGAATGCCCTCGCTATCATACCCCAGTTTTTTTGCCTCCGAACTGGAAAGTTCCCTAATTCGAATTCCAAGATTTATATTTTTTTCTTGCTCTATTTCAGCGATAATGTTTTCCTCGCCGGGCATTTCATCCAATTTCACTTTCTTTTTGATTTCTTTGCCATCGCGTATAATTTTCAATTCTACTTTAGTTCCCGGTTTGATAGCGGCGATTTTATTTCGAAGTTGCTCCACACTTTCGATTTCCTGGTCGTCCACTGCGATAATTACATCGCCTCGTTGGAGGTCGGCATCCTCGGCGGGACTATCCGGAAGCACCGATGCGACTAATACGCCACTTTTTTCATCGATATCCAATGCTTCTGCCAATTCTCCGGATATATTCTGAATAGATATTCCCAGCCATCCACGAACTACTTTTCCGTAGTCGATTAGCTGGTCCATAACTTTCTTTGCCATATTGATGGGAATAGCGAAACCGATACCGATATTTCCGCCCAGTTCGGAATAAATTGCAGTGTTGATACCGATTACCTCGCCATTAAGGTTTACTAATGCTCCGCCGGAGTTTCCTGGATTGATTGCTGCATCGGTTTGGATGAAATCCTCATAATCTGCGATTCCCATTCTGGAGCGACCTTTAGCAGAAATTATCCCCGATGTCACGGTATGTTTCAGTCGAAATGGACTGCCGATAGCCAGGACCCATTCTCCTACTCGGATATTATCCGAATCGCCCAGTTTCGCAGCGGGCAATTTACGAGCTGTCTCGATTTTGAGCACTGCCACATCGGTCTTTTCATCGATACCCACTACCTCTGCTTCATATTTATCATCCTCGATATGCACCTCGATTTCGTCCGCATCTTTTATTACATGCGCATTGGTCAGTATATATCCATCCTCGGAAACTATAACTCCCGAACCGAGCCCCTCTTGTTTGAACTCTCTTTTCTCGTATTTGGGGCGCATTCTTGGTCCGAAGAAGAAATCGAAGAAATCATCGCCCATAAATGGTTCCCAACTGCGCACCGGGACTTCGTATATTTTAGCACTGGTGATAGTAACCACCGATGGCATAGTGCTTTCTGCTACATCGGCGAACACCTGTGAGAATTCTGGCAATTCGGTTGTGCTGGCATTGGCATCGGAAACTATATTCAAATTGGCAGTCAGTATTATCCCGATAATTATTCCTGTCAAAATGGCAGTTAGTGTGCCATATTTACGCAACATTTGTCACCTCCTGTTTTATGTTTAATTCATCATAAATTTCAATAATATTCAGTATCTCGCTCAATGTGAATGGTTTTCGCAGATAGAAATTCGCACCGCATCGGGTAGCGAGTTTTTCCAAGTCTATTTCCTGTTCACCGGTTATCAAGCCCAATGTTAATTTCGGATAATCTTTCTTGATTGTTGCTATTACTTCGTCTCCGGATATGTCGAATAGATTAAAATCCACTATTGCGCCATCGAAATTGTAGTCGATGCATTCTACCGCATCCATTCCCAATCTGGTTATCGCTACTTCATAACCGTGTTTCATAAGCGCTTCAGCGAGTGTCTCACCGAATCTAAAATCATCCTCCACAATCAACCATCTAAACATCGTGCCTCCTTGCTCGTTATATTATAAGCAAATAATGTGCCAAATTGTTAGTATATCGACGAAAATTGTAATTTGATATGGGTAAGCAAGCAATGTTCAAATCCAAAATAATTAGATGAATCACAGTTCAGATAAATCGTGTTAGAAACAAAAACATAAATTAACCACAGATGGACACAGATGGAAAAATAATATTTCTTGAGCACTCGTATTTCTTTCCGGAGAGAAATCTTTATCTGTGTGTATCTGCGGTTTCTATTTTACCTTTCTCTACAGCGACCAGTTCCTTGTTCAATAATATTTAAAGAGCCCCTTATCTATCCCACTTCTTTTTCCATTCGGATAATAAATTTAAAGCCTCTAACGGAGAGAGTTTGTTCAAATCGATTTCCTTGAGTGCCAGCACCAGTGGATGATATTCTGGGTCGAATAGTGATACCTGAAATCCCTCCACTCGCTCTGTTTTTCCTTTTCTTCCGCCCAGTTTCCTGATATTTTGGGTGGGCATTTCGCCGGATTCGAGTATCTCCAGTATCTCTTTCGCTCTGCCGATGACTATATCTGGAACACCAGCCAGTTTTGCTACTTGAATACCATAGGAATCATCGCAACCACCAGGGACTATCTTGTGCAGGAACACAATTTTTCCACTGGATTCACGCACACCGACCTGAAAATTGCTCACTCGATTTAGATATGTGGCGAGTTGAGTCAGTTCGTGATAATGAGTGGCAAAAATAGTTTTCGCTCGATTAGTTTTAGAATCGTGCAAATATTCACCGACCGCCCAGGCGATAGATAATCCATCGAATGTGCTGGTTCCTCGCCCGATTTCATCCAGCAGAACCAATGAATTTTCAGTGGCATTGTGCAATATATTTGCGGTTTCCAGCATTTCCACCAGGAATGTAGATTGTCCACGAGCGATATAATCGGTAGCGCCCACCCGAGTAAAAATCCTATCCACTGGAGTGATTTTTGCAGAATCTGCTGGGATGAAACTGCCCATCTGTGCCATCAACACCAGCAATCCATTCTGGCGAAGATAAGTAGATTTTCCCGCCATATTCGGACCGGTCAGGATTATTATTTGTTCATTAGTATCCATATATAAATCATTGGGAACGAATGCCGATTTTCCCAATATGTCCTCTAACACCGGATGACGACCACCTTTTATTTCCAATACTCCGTCATCCACTATTTGGGGGCGAGTATATCGCTTTTTTATCGCTATGTGAGCAAAATTCGCCAGTATATCCAATTTTGCTAAAGCGATTGCCACATTTAATACCTTGCTCGCCTCGATGGATAATTCTGCTACCAAGGTGAGAAAATATTCGCGCTCTATATAATTTATCCGCTCCTCGGCAGCTAATAGCTTGGATTCCAATTCTTTCAATTCCGGTGTGATGAATCTTTCACTATTTACCAGAGTTTGCTTGCGAATGAGGTTCGGTGGAGCATTTTTCGTCTGTGCTCGACTGATTTCTATATAGTATCCGAATACCTTGTTGAACCCTATGCGAAGTTTTTCTATTCCGGTTTCCTGGCGAAGTTTTTGTTCCATTTCTTTCAAAACGGTAGTAGAATCATCTTGTAGCTTGCGAAGTTCATCCAATTCTGGAATAACTCCAGCCCTGATTACCCCGCCATCGGCGATACTGTTTGGTGGGTCGGGAACCACGGTATTTTCGATTCTCTCACAGATTTTATCCAACGGGTCGAGTTGTTCATTTATCCGCTCCAATAAGAATGAATTCCAAATTTCTAATTTCTTAATTTTCGCCACAATTTTCAATGCTTCCGACATAGAAATCAATTGTGGTGGAGTAATTTTCTGATTGCCCAATTTCCCTGCCAGTCTTTCCATATCGCCGATTGCGGATAAATATTCTCTCAGATTTGTCAATTGCGTTCCCGATTCTATCAGCGATTGAACTGTTTCCAGTCTCTGCCTAATTTTTATGGGGTCGGTCATCGGCGATAGTATCCATTTTCTGAGCAATCTCTCACCCATCGGTGTTTTCGTTTCATCCAATGACCAGAACAATGTATTTTGTTTTTTTTCCCTCGGCGATAGAATAGATAAGTTCCAAATTTCTGACAGTCGCCTCGTCCAGTATCATCACATTTTCCCTGCGATTTCTGTGCAGTGCACGAATGTGATGTAATCCACCCTTTTTCAATTGTTTCATATATTCGAGGACTGCGCCGGCGACTGCTATTTCGCCATCGCTAAATTCTCCGAAACCATCCAATGTGGTTATCTGGAAATGTTCCATTAGCCTTTTTCGAGCGGTTTGAGTGGAAAAGTGCCATGGTTCGAATAATGAAATTCGTATCTGTGGAAATCGCTTCTTAATTTCCTGTAATAATAATTCCGGAAAGTCGTCGCGTATGAGGAATTCATCGGGTTGGATAATTCTGACCTCATCCCATACTCGTTTTTTATGAACTTTCTGTGTGAAAAATTCACCTGCCAACACATCTATTGCGCAGACATAGAACCATTCGCCATCGGTGTCCAGCGAGACCAGATATTGATTTCTGTCCTCTTGTATTCCACCTTCCACAGTGATAGTTCCCGGTGTCATCACCTCGACTACCTCACGTTTGACCAGTTTTTTCGCCAATTTGGGATCTTCCACCTGCTCGCAAATAGCCACTTTGAAACCAGCCCTCAGCAATTTTGCCAGATATCGTTCTGCAGAATGATATGGAACTCCCGCCAGTGGAGTTTTTTTCTCCAATCCCTGACTGCGTGATGTCAGAGTAATTCCCAACACTTCCGAGGCGATTTTAGCATCCTCATCGAACATCTCATAGAAATCTCCCAGCCGAAAAAATAATATAGAATCAGGATATTTCGATTTGATGGTATAATATTGATCCATCAGCG
>QNEG01000008.1 GCA_003645115.1 bacterium
AAAAAATGAAAAAGATAAAAATATTTATTTCGATATTATCTATATGTTTGATAGTTGGCTGTGCTGCAAAGAAAGCGACTGCACCACAAGATGTTTTATCTGCTGTGTTTTCTCCGCAGGGATATCTTTATATAGAACAGGATGATGGTTATTCTGTCTGCGGAATCGACACATTGGGAAATATAATCAATTGTCAACCTTTGGAAATTCCACATTCGGATGATTTCCGATTGATAGCGATAGATACGCCAAATAACCGGTATTTCTATGCTGGCGATGATTCAGTGTTTATGTTCGATAGGACTACAGGATTGACCAGACCGATGACTCGTGGCGCATTCGCAGAAAATGTGGAGTGTGCTCGTGTCTCCCCCACGGGCGAATTTCTGGCGTTTTCATCGGCGCTATGGAAACTCGGAGATGTCTCCTATTGGCGATTGGTGATAGTAGATGCAATCGAGGGCGGAATCGTTCATTATTGTGATTCATTGTTGGCACCCGATGCTTTCCAGTGGATTAATCAGAATAGACTGGGATATATAATTCTTTGGAATGCTCAAGGTAAATTCGACACACTGGGCGCTATGTTCGATACACATCGTCGAGTGGTGTTATCCACCAGAGATAGAACCACTGATTTCTTGCAAGTCCCCTGTAATCCTGTTTTATCTTATGATGGAGTGTGGAAAGTAAACATAATCGACAGTGTGGCGACGATAGAACAACTCAAGCAATTGCCACAACCAGATGAGGAACAAAATCCTTGACAGAAATTTGCCTTCCAATATATTGTGATAGATTTCACGATATCCATTACGAACAAAATAATTTATCTAAAAAATCGCATTGTAATGAACTCAACATTAGAAGAATTTGTATTTTATGCCTTAAATTAAATTGATTTAACCAGAATGGGGAATAGATGCTATTTGTCATTTCGAGAAACAGAGTGGAGAGAAATCTTACATCGAATATGAAAAAATATTTCTCGCTCGATAATTCAGGTTTAAAAATGACAAATCTTTGCATTTTGCAGAAGACTTTTAAATTAGGTTTAAGAGAACTTATTCCATCGTTATCTCATCGAGGAATAGGTCTCTTTACTCATTAAGATAGTTTAGCTATCGGATTTCTTTTTGTAAATCCATTTTTTCAGGAGGATTTATATGGCAGAATATCACGGACCCACTCCAGTAGCGACTGTGGAAAGGCTTTCTGTCTATTTGAGGACATTACAGGAGGCAAAAAAAGAGGGAAAGGAATTTATTTCATCGATACAAATAGGCAATCGCAATGGATTTACATCTGCTCAAGTGAGGAAAGACCTTTCCTGCTTTGGAAATTTCGGCAGAAAGGGAAAAGGTTATCACATAGACACATTAATTTCCAGTCTTAGAAATATATTGGGACTGGGAAAAAAATGGAAAGTCGCACTGATGGGATTGGGAAATCTAGGCGAGGCGCTCGCCGGACACAAGGGTTTTCAAAAGTCGGGATTCGATATAGTAGCGATTTTCGATATCGACACTGAAAAAATCGGCACCAAGTATAAAGATATTCCGGTTTATCATCCTGAAAAATTGAGCGAAATAGCTGGCAAAGAAAATATCGAGATTGCAATAATCGCAGTCCCAAATTCTGCTGCAAAAAAATCCATTCAAAGAGTGGTGGATGCTAATATTAAAGGTATCCTGAATTTCACTAATGTCAGACTACCGCTGGAGAAAGAATTCGTGATGAAAAACATCAATCTCGCCAGCGAACTGGAGACAATTTCGTATTATCTAACTCATCCCGACAGGATATGTCGTGGGGTATAGAGTTTGTCTCAAAACCAATCACGATGTTATTGCGCTTCCGACTTATCGGGAGAGTGGACAATCCTTTATTCGAGCGGTCATCAACAGATTGCTTCGGATTTTTAAATCTGGTAATGACAGCTATGAAACAATCTGCATAATCCAATTTATACTATTGTGGTTCTATAGCTTGGGAATGGATATTTTGAAGTATTCCAATCATCGCCCAGAAAGTGATTAGTGATGACCCGCCGGCAGAAACGAATGGCAATGGAATTCCAGTAATCGGCGCCAGTCCGATAGTCATAGCGATATTTATAAATACCTGAAAAAAAATTATTCCTGCGATACCCATTGCCACTACCGATGCAAATGGAGTTCGTGCCGAGGAGGAAATATCCAGTATCTTCTTCAACAATACCCAGAACATAAATAATAATATGGCTACACCAACAAAACCGAACTGTTCTCCCATAACGGAGAATACGAAATCGGAATGTTTTGCTGGCAGGAATGCCAATTTTGTTTGAGTTCCCTGTAGTAATCCTTTACCGAGGACACCGCCCGAACCGATAGCAATTTTCGACTGAATCAATTGATACCCTGCGCCGAATGGGTCGTGATGCGGATTCAAAAATACCATAATTCGTTCTCTTTGGTACGGATGCAATTTAGACCACACATAGGGTGTGGATGTGCCGATGAAAATTGCCATTGTCAATACTATTATAAATTTTACTGGAGCGATGCGCCATTTTATCAGCACCGAGACTAAAATAATCATATAAATCACCCACACAATCCAATGGACTGCGCTTAGCATCGCCAGAAATGGAGTTAGTAATAAGAATAGATGAAGTGGTCTAACTCCACCAGCATAGAGCATAACAAATAATAGGACACAAAACACTATGCCAGTTCCCAGGTCGGGTTCGGCGACCACCAGGAAAAATGGCGGGACAATCAATAATAAACTTACCGCGATTGTTTTCACTGAATCCACATTTTTTAGATTATCTCGAATCCATCGCCCGATAATTAAAACCATCGCCAACTTGGAGAATTCCGATGGCTGAATTCGGAATATCCCGAAACCTAACCATCTTTTTACTTCACCGCTCTGAAGCAATGTGATACCTAAAATCGCTATTATTATGATATAATAAATATATGCCAGTCCATCGTGTATTCTGATTGGGATTCGCCAGAAGATGAACATAACTCCGATTGCGATAAGCAAGAATGCGGATTGTCGAAGATATAGATTTTCCAATTCCGTTCCATATACTGCGGAATATATCGCGATTATGCCGACTACCGAGATTGTCAGCGCTACCAGGAAAAGTCCCCAATTGAATTTCATAATATCACTTTGGTTTTTATCATTTTCTTTTTCTCAAATTTTCGAGAAATCGGGCAGTATCCATTTCGAATGAATTTATAATCACTTCGCAGTGTCGAATATAAGGCTCCTTACGGATACCGGGAGCGAATACTGCTCCATCCAATATGTATCTTCGCTGGTTTAGTGTATCATCGAATACATATCCTACCACTGGTCCGCCAGCGACTGCATTGATATTTTTCCAGCGCGCTCGATATTTTATCGCAGGAAATTCATTTAATTCAGAATGCTCATACACCAATGTTCCATCTACCAGAGAATCGCCCTCGTAATATATCTGGCAAAGACTATCCCTGGTGTGCCTTAACCATTTTAATGACAATTTTCCCTTAATTGTAGAATTCAGTGGAGTCCACCAGACAAATACCCATCGCTCTGGTTCCAGTGCACGAAGCCACAAAAATCGATTTTTTGCATTACCTGATTCCCATTCGAACATCCGAGGAACTCTAATACCGAAGCCGTATTCCTCCACTATCCTTCTCTCCAGTTCATATCGCTCTGTCTCGCCACTATATTTACTATACAACCATCGAGCAACATTTTCATTGGTAAAATTATTTATAGTCTCGAATATAGTATCCATATTGGTTAATATATATTTACGAATTTCCTGGGGAGTATTTGCAGTCAATATCAGCAATATCTGATTTTTCGCCCAGACATCTGATTTCACAAAGAATATTTTCTCGCCCTGTTCCACTTTATTATATGCTTCCTCGGATAGTGAATTTCTAATCAATGCACCAAATTCTCCCTGCGATTGCAATGATGCGGCTATCAATACGATATGATGGCGAGTGGCATCGTGGAAAGTAAGTGTATCGCCCCATATAATCCGCAATAATTTTTCCGGTCGTGGAGTTATAATTTTGTGTTCGATTGCAATTTGTAATGGTTGGCGGACATATTCGATTTCCTGTGGGTCGGCGAATGCAAATACCGCATTATAACTACCGATAGCCTCGGGCTTGAAATCCGAGCAACCGCAAATAAATAAAAAGGTTATAAATATTGGCAGTAATTTTCGCATAATATGAAAAATTCCATTCAAAATTATAAAGTCAAGCAGATATTTTTTGCCTGTGAAGATATGCTATTGCAATCGCTATTGCATCGGAAGTATCCAGAGGGATATCCTCTTTTATATTCAATATATTTTTTACCATATATGCGACCTGATTTTTGGTGGCATTTCCATTTCCGGTGAGTGCCAGTTTCGCCTCCGCAGGGGAAATACTTTCAATCGAAACATTGTTATGATATGCGCATAATAGGATAGCGCCTCTGGCTTCACCCAATCGAATTAGCGTTTTCACATTTAGACCATAAAATGGGCTTTCTACTACTAAAATATTCGGGGAGTGTTTTTCTATAATCTCGGATACTGCATCGTATATTTTCGCCAGACCACTGGCAGGTTTCCTCGAACCGACTCGGTATATTCCACTTTCTATCAGGCGCAATCGATTTTTTCCATCGCCATCCACCACACCCCATCCCAGAATTTGCGTGCCGGGGTCTATTCCCAGAACTATCATCGATTTCCCCTCGCTTTTTTATAAGAATACTGTTCATAAGCGGTATTGTCAATGATTGTTTATTTTATTTCCAAATTACTTGACACGAAAAAACAAATTCATATTTTATTCGTGAATTAGACAAGGAGGTATATATGGCAAGCATTCGCTTTCTTGGGCATTCCGCATTCGAACTCGATATCAACAAGAAAAAAATCCTGATAGACCCGTTCATAACAGGGAATCCTCAAGCTGTGTGCAAACCAAGAGACTTAAGTCCCGATTATATAGTAGTGACACACGGTCATAGCGACCATCTCGGCGATGCGATAGATATCGCTATAAAGAACAAGGCAACTATTATCGCTCCATTCGAATTGGCGATGTATTGCGGGAATAAGGGCGCAAAAACACACGCTATGCATATCGGCGGTTCATATCCATTCGACTTCGGAGTGATAAAATTCACAAATGCACTACATGGTTCTACTATTATCCAGGAGGAAAATTTTATTCCCGCTGGCAATCCGGTAGGAGTTCTAATCGAAGCATCTGGCAAGACTATTTATCATGCTGGAGATACCGGATTATTCGGCGATATGGAATTGATAGGCGACCGATATAATATCGATCTCGCATTGTTGCCTATCGGCGGGAATTTCACTATGGATATAGAGGATGCCTCTTATGCGACGAAACTGTTAAAGCCTAAGGTAGTAATCCCGATGCATTATAATACATTTCCTGTAATAGAAGCCGACCCGAATGAATTTGCAGCGCGAATTTCATCATCGATTAGAGTGGTGATTCTCAACCCCGGCGAGGAATTTGAATTTTAATATATAGTATGAGAAAGAAAACACTATATATAATATTATTATCGCTGATAATAATCACTGGTTGCACCAATCCCAGATATAATCCCACTCCGGGGCAAGGTAGTTTCGAGACCATATTCACCGACCCTGATGGCTATGAAGAAACTTTGGAACGAGTATTGGAACTAATCGATGCAGCGGATAATTCTATCTATTTAGCCTGTTATGGGTTGGACCTAACCGATATATCGGAAGCACTGATAAATGCGCATAATAATGATATCCAAGTTCGTGTAGTATGCGATAATAGCAGTTATAGCTCCGACCCATCATATTGCTTCAGAGATATGCAAAACCAGGGAATAGAAATCGCATACGATTATGATGACAATATATCCCACAACAAGACGATAATCATTGACAGCTCGATTGTGTGGACTGGTTCGACTAATTTCACTTACAACGGATTTTTCCTGAACAACAATAATGTAATTATAATAAATTCGAGTGAAGTTGCCGAAGCCTATATCGATGATTTCTCGCAGATGTTTTCGGGATATTTCCATGGGAATAAGACATCTAATGGAATCGAGGAAGTCACCGTAGCGGATGGATATGTGGAGGTATTATTCGGACCGCAGGACAACCCCGCAAGCAAAATAATCGAGCGAATCGAGGAAGCTCAATCCAGTATAGTATTTTGTATTTATGCATTCACGATGGAGGAAATCGCTTCGGCTTTAATCTCCGCATTCCAGCGAGGAATCACTGTCCATGGGATTTTCGATGAAGGCACTATTCACGATTCGCCCACACAGTATTATAATTTAGTCGATGCGGGAGTCGATGTTAGGATAGACCCTTGTCCATACGCTTTCCATCATAAATTTATGGTAATCGACAAGGACGGAGAAAATCCAATAGTGATTACAGGCAGTGGCAACTGGAGTTATAGCGGAAGTTATTACAATGATGAAAATTTCCTTATAATTCACAGTGGAACAATCGCAGAGACATATTACGAGGAATTTCTTCGATGGTGGGATATAACTAATTTTTTCGCTTATTCTGAACTCCAGTAAGGGAGTCGATATTTTGAACCCCTACAAAATTTCGCAGACAAATTGAATGGATTAAGAATGCGGATATTTTATGAGCAGGACGCATTGTTCCCTACGAATAACACTTTCTTCCATCTGCGGTTATCTGCGCTGTTCTTTGGTTCCGCACACTAAAGGATGCAATCCACAACCTAAAGGATGTGGTTGAGGTGTTTCCTATTTCAAATAAATTACTCGCTTAGTTTTTGTCAATCCGTTTTTTGTAGTTGCTTTGATTAAATACACACCGCTGGAAATATTTTCGTCGGGCGTCCAGATGTAGGGGCGACTCTTGTTGAAAATCCCGCTTGAGGGGCGGTCGCCCTGTTGTTGAGCAGGTGCAAAACCTGCCCCTACGCATTTGCCATTTATATCGAATATCTCTATTCCCGCTCCCGCAGGGACAGTGATGACACACGAGGAATTGAATGGATTAGGGAAAATTGATAATGAAACATTATTGGGAATGGTTATTGGTTTTTCGGATTCTACGCCCACAGCCATTTCGGTGTGTAATGCCAGATAGTTTATATACCATCCCGCATCGGTATTGCGTGATGAACTGCCGAAATCGAAATAAACTCGAATGGAGTCTCCAATCCAGGGAGACAAATTAAATGCTTCTTTCTGCCAGAAATCATTTAGTGTATCACCATATACAGGTTCCCAGGGGATATGTTGATTATATTGCGATGTCTGGCCATTATATCCGCATTGTGGAAAAATGGTGAATGGTTCTCCGCCGTTCACTGAAATTTTCACATTTCCGCCATCGTGTTTTACTGGATTATCCGATGCTTGTATGCGATACCAGTGCCATATAAGCAAATATGGGATACTACCATCGTCGGGAATAGTCATCACTGGAGTAATCAGTCGAGATTGGGAACTATCATTATAAGTTCCGGATAATTCTGTTCCCCAGCAATTACTTCCCAGTGGCACCAATGATGGTCCATAAGATGGAGTGCCCCATTCCCAATTTTGATAATAATCGAAAGATACTGTGGAAAATCCGCCATTAGATGTGCCCAGATTATATGAATTAATGGGAGCATTCACACAGGGTCCCCGAATATCGCCAGTCTCGGGGAATCTCAATGTCCCACTACCGGTTTCTATACTGAAATAATAACTATGCGTATCCTCATTTAATGGAGTGGTATAATAAAATGTTCTTCCAGTGGTAACTGCACCTTCCGCATCGGTCATCGAATATGGGACTCCGTCGATATATACATTAGCCGCAATCGGCAGCACCCCCGATGGACTAGCATAAGTGACCATAAAAGTGAATGTATCTCCCGCAGAACCGACCCAGGGAACTGCATCTCCAGCGCCTATATAACCATCCATCTCAGATTGAACCAATATATCATCTATGAACCAGCCGTGATTATATACTCCCGCATCGGAATGTAATCTAAATCGAAGTAGGATATCATCACCAGGACTTCCGTAAGCTGAAAGGTCGGCGTAGGCAAATTTCCATTGGTTAATTAAGCTACTGAAAGTAAGTATATCATTCCAACTGGTGCCATCATCGGTAGAAACCTGAACGAAACAGGTATCATATCCGTGTTCCATCTGATAAAAGTGCCAGAAAGTTAGTGCCGGATTATCTGGTAGTATAATAGGATTTGCAGTAGTCATACTTACATCGGTTTCATTTGAATATTGAAATGGCGAGGTTCCAGTTTCGGGACTACTATAGAATGAATGTCTATACGAATTATATCTAAAATCGGTAATGTGCCATGGTGATTCCGCATTCCACAATGACATACCGGCTTCGGCATCGTCGTAAAATCCGCCGGTGCCTATCATAAAACTTATAGTATCCACACTGGAATATCCTCTATCCTCGCTGGCATTGTGATATACTTTAGCAAAATATGGAGTTGGACAGGCAGTGGCGATAGAAACGCGATATGCAGTCGGATTGGCGGCATCGCCACCGGGAACTATAGTGCCGAAATTGGCATCACTAACGGTAATGGACAAATAAGTGTCATCCTCAGATAGGAATCCCACTATATTTTGCGCATCATCACCGCCAGAATTATGCAATGTCAAAGTAATTCCCACTTGTTCACCTGGTTCATAAAATCCATCGCTATCGCCCAAATCGGTCAATAATCGGTCGGATAAGTCCATTTGTGGTGCATGCACTGGAAGATTAAATTGTGAAACCCAACTGGAATCATCAACATCGGTTATATTCAAATTAAAATTAATTTCGGTATTATCCGGCGGATTTCCAACTAATTGAACAACGAATGGGTCGGTAGGAGTTACCACTCCGCCATCTACTACGGTGCCGTAATATGAATTGTTATCTATGATTGTAGCATAAGAAGACGATGTTGACAGCGTAGCAGATACTCCGTAAGCAGTTTCCGAACCATTATTTCTCAAATCGACCCACAATGCGATTCTTTCCTGTGTATCGGCTGTGCCATCGCTATCGCCGGATGAACCAGAACCGCCATCATCCTCCACAGCATTGGATTCATAAACTAAATATGGACCATCGGAACCCACTATAATAAATCCCTCGTAGGGAATTTTATTATACGCAGTAACGGTAACCCATAATGTTTCACCGGGAGATGCACTACTATATGATAAAGTCACATTCCCCGATGAATTAGTGTATTCTGCCCGATGAATTGCATCGTGGTTGGTAATACATACCAATGCTTCTTCCACAGGGATTCCTACGGATTGGACATTGAAATCGATATTTCCTCCGCCTGGTGATATAAAATCTGGATGAGTGACATCGAGATTTTGCGGTGCGCCATACCATAATGCCAATGATGGGTCACCCAATAGATTATACATATCGAAATAATATTCCGCACTGCTGGGATAAGAATTATACACCGCCATCAATCCTTTAAGGCGCATGCCTGCGGTGAACATCCATTCCTCGACAAATACCGAATCTAACATTCTTCGTTCCATTACATCATCCTCATCCCAGTATGAACTATTGGAAGCACCGAGGTCGGCGATAGCAGCGGCATCGGTCTGACGAATCCAGGTTTCCATAAAGCATTCATCTCTCTCGCCGAATGTCCCAGTCAAGCAGGCGAATGAGAGAATCATCGGATACATTCCTGAATTGGTCAGCGAGGCGACATCGGACTGATTTACAGCTGGTGCATCCCATTCGGTATAATATCCGTGTCCGGTGTAAATTACCAACATTACTCCACTATTTATATCGGAAATCACCTGTGAGCCAGTTCCACCGTAGTATGCCCAAATAGTGTCTATATAAGTATAACCATAAGGGTCGAATAAGTTTTGGGCTACATATCTTTGAGTAGCCTCCGCCAAAGAATGAAACGATGCGTCATCGGTAGTGGGCAAACTGACTCGCCATGTCCAATCGGTTCCTGTGCCAAAATCGAAATGTTCATAATCGATTATTCTATTCACCATCTCGGTGACCGATGCGGTAGAATTAAGCGACAATCTTCCCACGAAACAATCGGGTATTATGTCTGCACCCGCCAATTCACTATAAGGATTATCCGATGAGCTACTGGATGCACCGCCCGAGAAAGTAGGCATATCGGCGACATCGCCCACTAATAGCACAAAATCCACATCGTCTGAATCATATTGTGTCTGAATATAATTCTTAACCGAATTCGCAGTTCCGCCGAGTTCGCTGACTGTTTTCAAATCCAATTTATAGCCCTTCCGATGTTTCCACTGAACTAAATCTGCCAATGCAGAACTATAAGTGGAACCGGTAATTATTATCATTTCGATTTCGGTGGGCGGGACCCATTTCTCCCAGAACTCATAATTCACAATATATGGCTCGATTATTTCATCATAATGTTTCGAATGGTGTGTTTGTTTAATTTGTCGAGTCTTTTCGATGTTTGCATCGGGAGTATGTATCTCTATTTTCGCTGTGGATATAATTACCAGCTTTCCCGCCACAGGATTATAATTTACCGGTCTGATTTCCATATGCGCCAGCCGATGATCTCTCGCCTGAACTATAGTTAATATCTTTATGGCTTCCTTATATCGGAATTGGTTGGAAAGATACGAATGCCAATCGACGATGAAATCGGAACGATAATTCTTGATTTTGGGAACCGGTGCCTGCCGTGGATATATAAAACTGGGCAACCAATAGTCATAAAGAAATAGAGAATCCAATTCCTGATTAGTCAGACTCACTTCCGGCTCACAATCCTGCGGGATTTCCACCCAGAATCTAATTACCGGCAACTGCGGTTCGCCGATTTCTGCGGATGGATTCGCACCAGGCATATCTACATAAGTAAAATTACCATTGGGAATTTTTGTTTCGCTTAATATCAGTTCCCCCGCGGTGAAGGATAAACTGGTGAATGTATAATCACTAAAATCGACTTCTAATTTAGCAGATTGGGAAGTTTCAGGGAAAGTTAAGGATATGCCAAAAAAGCATATCAACAATAGTATTTTTTTTAACATCATTATCCCCCTATCAAATATAGGTTATCAATATTATATACTAATGAAATTGCAAAAATCAAGTAAAAAGAATTGAAAATTTATCTGGTGAACGCACATAGTATCACAAGAGTTCAATGTCTAATCGAGGATAATCGAATGTAGAAATTTGTCATTTCGAGTGAAGACATCTATCATTTCCCCACCGATTTATCGGGCTATAAATTTTTTTCTGTGTCTATGTGGGTGAAACTACTGTTGGGGGTTCGGAATCGTTTTCCATCATATTGTTTTCATATTTCTTTATCGGTTCTGCGGGCGGAGTCAGCAATGTTACTAATATTGCTCCGATTAAAGATATCCCAAATGCAGGAATGAGTTCATATACTATCGATTTCAATGCAGGGACATTATACCATACCACCGTGATTATTGGACCTAAAATCAGGCTTGTCAATGCGCCCCAGCGATTGAATCGTTTCCAGAATAGTGATAAAATCACCACCGGACCGAATGCGGAACCCAGTGCACTCCACGCATAGAGAACAAAACTATATATAGTCCGAATATTGAATAATGCGATAATCATAGCAATAATGGTCAATATTCCGATAAGCGCTCTGGTAATCCATACTGCGGTGCGTGGCTTTACCGACTTTTTTGTAATTTTAATCCAGAAATCATTGACCAAAGTAGTAGCAGAATATATCAGTTGAGAATCCGCAGTTGACATCATAGCGGCGGTCACCGCAGAAAGAACCACACCTGCCAGAATTGGATGGACAAAATTCACTGCAAATTGCGGTAATGCGTATTCCTTATCTGCGAGTTCGGGCAGCAACACTCGAGTAACTATACCCAAAGTCACCGAACCGAAGAACACTATAATTCCCCAAATAGAGAAAATCCAGGCTGAACGGCGAGCTTCCCTTTCATCGCGAACGGTGATATATCTTACAACTATATGCGGCATACCTGGATAGCCCAATGCGATACCCAATGTGCCGATTATAAATCCCAGCGCTCCCTCGGCGGGGATAAATGATGCGATATTATTTGCGTTCAGGAAACTAAAAATTGCACCGAAACCACCGGCTTTTATTATCGCAAAAATGGGAAAACCAATCATAACCACAGCCATAAGAATACCCTGGACCAAATCGGTAAGACAAACTGCGGCATATCCTCCCATAAGGACATAAATTCCGATTATAATCGCACCAATCAGGACTCCGCCGGTATAGGTTGTGATACCCATACCTGCCATATTTTTACCCGAGCCGGTGAATTGTCCTACCACATAGGCAAGCATAAAGATTATAATTATAATTCCACCTATGGTGCGAAGTATGTGTTTTCTGTCTCCGGTGCGTTTTTCGATATAATCGGATAGAGTTAAAATATCGGGGTCTTCGGTGGCTTTTCTAAGTTGTCGAGTAATAAAAAATGAGTTAAAAATAAATCCAAGTGAACAAGCGATAGCAGCCCAATATCCGGGGATACCTTTGGAATAACCTAATCCTGCCAGTCCAAGCATAACCCATGCACTTTCACCACTGGTAGCAGCAGAAATCGCCGATGTCCATGCACCGAGTCCCTTACCAGCTGCGACAAATCCCTTATAAGTCTTCCCGAATTTTTTCTCCCCCCAGTATCCTATTCCAAGAAGCAAAACTAAATAAAACACAAAGGTTGAAATTATAGCTATATTATCGCCCATAGTTCCTCCTGTTCAGGTTATTTCCTAAATAAAAAGACCGGCATAATAAATCAAGTGAAATTTCTATTTCTCGTTCATACCGCTCGGCACCCTTTTGGTTGTTAGTTCGCACTACACGAACAATCTCAAAATAGTGGAAATTAAACTATGGACAAAATAAATAGATATGATAACTGGCATTATCTGGCTATAAATAATTTACCTTTAGCGATGCCATTTTGAGACGGAGCAACAATAAAATATACTCCCGATGCGACTGGTTCACCATATTCATTTTTCCCATCCCAGTGAAACACACCATCGTGCCCTTTCCAGAAAAATTCTATTTCTCGAACTAAATTTCCCGCAGCATCGTATATTATCAATGGAGAATCGGCGGGGACATTGCCGATATATATCTGTGGCAATATTCCCCTATCGGCGATAGCCGGATTGGGATGAATATAAATATCCTCTATGTTACTATCGGTTTTATATGGTGAATGCAGCACTACTGCACCCTCATTGAAACCGAACCATATATTTCCACTGGTTCCATCAGTATATATTCCACCGATAATACTTCCAGCCAATGTTCCAATCACATCGTTCAGCAATGGAGTTCGGTCTTCGGGAGGAGCGTCATAGGAGGAAAATGATTTGAATGTGGCAAAATATCCCTGTGGCATATACAATGCAGCGCCATCCAGTGTGCCAATCCATACATTTCCGGAAGAATCGGCGCAAAGTGACATAATAGTAGCAGACAGGTCGTCTGGCATAGGGACATCCACTAAATATCCAGCGGGATCCCAATATGATAATCCATCCATAGTCCCAAACCAGACTCTGTTATCCGGGGTGATAGCTACCGCATTTACCTCGTCATTCAGCAATAATCCCTTGAGTGATATATAGACATCATCGGATTTATTGGGTATAGTTCCCTTATGAATAATAATACCTGCGCCATTAGCAGTAGCCACTCCGACTCTATCCATTCCGCAGGCGATTGCTCGAACCGCCTTATCGGGTATCCCACAAGAAGTATCGAATGAAACTGCTCCATATGGGTCATCATAATTTTCCGGCGTCCACACTTTTATCGGTGCCTCATCCTGCGATACATAACACATCACCCATAAATTTCCATAACTGTCTATGCGGAATCTATTTGCGATGGGAAAATTTAGTCCTGGGACTGAGGTGTGCAAAGCACTATTAGTAGTATCCCAAACCTCGAATGTCAAATCTGGGAATATTTTCAGGATACCATTGCCATAACTTCCCAGCCACATAGTTCCGTCGGGAGTAACAATCGCCGAGCGCAAATCACCGAATACACCATAAACAGCCGCCTTAATATCATCTGTTTCTTCCTCGATGTATGGAAGAAATTTATAATAATCCATAAAATACCAATCCGCACCATCAAAAATATTTATAGCCTCACTACTGGTGGAGACTATGGTTAGACTATCTGCAAATACCACATCGGAAATAGCGGTTCCAAAAATAGTCTCGAATAGTGTTACTCTGATATTATTATCCATCTCGAATACACCCATTCCATAACCAGTAGCGCAAAATTTTTTATCATTTATCATTGCCAAACCGAACCCACCTTGAAGTGGCGCATCGCTATTCTTGCGAGAGAATACATTGTTAGATTCAGAATAATAATACACTCCACCGGGATTTAATAGCCACAATGTGTCATCCATAGATATAATGTTATGTGTTTCCCATACTGAAAATGGTATCGCCAGTTCTAATTTATGAATACTACCATCCATAAAGTAATAAACGATATCCTGTTCACTTTGCTCTTTGATAGCCAGTATCCATAGAGTGTCCTTATGCACCTCGAGCCTGCTAACTCCTCTGGAATCATAACTGGTATCGGAACTATCTGCGGATATATCCCACACCGCTGTAGTTTCCCAGACTGCGGGATTGACCAAATTATCCTCGATGGATGCGAAAGCGAGTCCCAATGGAGTAGCAACAAATACGGTATCATTATGAAATGCTATATCGGTAACCTCTGTCTGTGGTGGATAATCACCGAAAGTTTCCATAAATTCATTAAATTGGACTACTGCAAAAGTAGTGGGTGTAGGAGTAGCACGAATCACTCCTTTAGAACTGCATATCCACAGATTGTCATCGAAAAATGTTACTTTGTTCAATCGATAGTAATTTTTTGCGAGCACATCTGATGAATACCATCTATTTCCTACTTTTGCGCCTATATATCCATTCCGAGAGACATACCACAAATAGCCATTATCATCCACAGTCAATGATGGGATTTCCAGTCCTCCCAGACCATCTTTATTGGTATATATAATAT